>NZ_RRYE01000039.1 GCF_004010105.1 Microbacterium sp. CPCC 204701 | reverse complement strand
CGGCAGCCGCCGCAGCCAGCGGCGCCGGGTCGCCGCGCCGATCGGGGTCGGCATCGGCGACGCGGTCGGGGCTGCGGCACCCGCCTCGCCGAGCAGCACGATCCGATCATGCTCGGCGCCGTCATCGGCCGCCTGTCGTGGAGCGAGGGTGTGATCGAGGAGCACGCGTGCCGCGCCGAGAGCGACGACGGCCTTCGGATCGGCATCGACGGCGATCGGGGCGTCGAATCGCTCCGACAGAAGCTGCGCGATGCGCGGGATGCGTGATGAACCTCCCGTCAGGAGGATGGCCTCCAGGCGGCGCCCGATGGCGGCGCTGTCGAGGGTCGACTGCAGGACGTCGAGGGTGCGCTCGATGTCGTGCTCGATCAGCTCCTCGAACCCCGCCCGCGTCATGCGCACCGTCGTCCCGGCGCCGGAGAGCAGGAGCGGGATCGCCGCCTCCGAGTCGAACGACAGCGCCTCCTTCGCCTCGACGCACTCGCGACGCAGCGCGGCGAGGGCGACCCGAGCGTCGGGGTCGCCGGCGAGTTCCGCGGCCGACAGTCCGGCCGCCGCGATCGTGCGACGCAGGATCAGGTCGTCGAAGTCCGCTCCGCCGAAGTCCCCGATGCCCGCAGCCGCGCCGATGGCAGTCAGCTCGCCGTCGTGGGTCTTTCCGACGAGAGCGACATCGAAGGTGCCTCCGCCCAAGTCGTACACGGCGAGCACCTGCCCATCGGCGAGGGGCGACGTCGACTCGTAGTGCCACGCCGCGGCCACAGGTTCGCTGATGAGCTCGACCTGACACGACAGCGCCCGCGAGAGCGCCTCGAACGCGAGGCGACGACGGTAGTCGCCCCACGCGACGGGGACCGTCGCGATGATCGACTCGGGGTGGCGGCCCTCGCGCTCGGCCACCGCGTCGACGACCCACGCGACCATGCCGGCGAAGAGCTCCTCCGGCGGGTGGGCACGGCCGCCGACGACGACGGGGATGTCGTCTCCCAGCCGGCGTTTGAACTCGCGAACCAGCCTCTCGGGCTGCGCGAGTCCGCGTCGTTCGGCGGCTTCCCCGAAAAGCAGCTCGTCCGGACCGATGAAGACGGCGCTCGGTGCGCTGTCTGCATGGCGTCCGAGCGCGAACCGCGCAACCTCGACGTTCCCAGCAGCTGTGACTCGCGCGGTCGATGCGGCGGTACGACTGGTCCCCACGTCGACGGCGAGCACATAAGTGCTCAATACCATGTCCGAATCCCCCAACGATCAGGACGGGTCCCTCTTCGGCTTGTCTACCACTGATGTGGAGTCAATGCGAGGGGGTACGTCTCGATCGACACCACAATCCGCAGAGCATGTCGCGGGGCGTTCTGATACGCCGAGCCGAAGGTCGCGTGAGGCGCCCTGAGGAGGCGGTCTTCCACCTCGTTTGGCACTCACGTTGCAAGAGTGCCAGCCCGTTGCCTAGACTTGCGGTTAGCACTCTCAGTGTGCGGGTGCTAACGAGTCTTAGTCTCAAGAAGGAAGAGGTAGACCGTGTCGGTTTCCATCAAGCCGCTCGAGGACCGCATCGTCATCAAGCAGGTCGAGGCCGAGCAGACCACGTCCAGCGGTCTGGTCATCCCCGACACCGCCAAGGAGAAGCCCCAGGAGGGCGAAGTCGTGGCGGTGGGCCCTGGCCGTATCGACGACAACGGCAACCGCATCCCGCTCGATGTCGCCGTCGGCGACCGTGTGATCTACAGCAAGTACGGCGGGACCGAGGTCAAGTTCGGCGGCGACGAGTTCCTCGTCCTGTCGGCTCGCGACGTCCTGGCGGTCGTCGTCCGCTGAGTCGCGTTCGCACGTGCGAGAGGGCCGGATGCTGAGGCATCCGGCCCTCTCGTCGTGTCACGGCGCTGCGGCCCCAGGAGCCGGTGGCAGGCATCGTGCGAAGGCCGGGAGGCATCGACTGCCGCAGCCCGCCGTCGACCGGTCTGCGCCCTGTGCGGGCGCGCCTAGGCTGGGGGGATGAGCCGGGAGACATCGTCGCAGGAAGGGTTCGACGACCTTGCGACATCGGCCGCATCCACCGCGGGGATCGCGCTGCCGCCGGCCGGCATCGAGTCCTCTCGCGAGCGCTCGCTGGGTGGGATCTACGCCTTCTCGGCATACCTGCTGTGGGGATTCCTCCCGCTGTACTTCCTGCTGCTCGCGCCGACGAAGCCGTTCGAGATCGTCGCGTGGCGCATCCTGCTGTCGCTGCTCTTCTGCGCCCTGCTGCTGACGGTCACGCGCACGTGGGGCCGGCTGGCCGCGATCGTGCGGCAGCCGCGCCTGCTGTGGCTGACGGCGCTCGCCGGTGTGCTGATCTACATCAACTGGCAGGTCTTCATCCTCGGCGCGCTGAGCGGGCACGTGATCGAGACGAGCCTCGGGTACTTCATCAACCCGATCGTCACCGTGATGCTGGGCGTGCTGGTGCTGCACGAGCGGCTGCGACCGACGCAGTGGGTGGCTATCGGCATCGCCGTCGCCGCCGTCGTGGTGATCATCGTGGGCTACGGCGCGTTTCCGTGGATCGCGCTCACCCTGGCGGCTTCGTTCGGCGTCTACGGCCTCGTGAAGAAGAAGGTCGGCCCGTCGGTCGACGCGGTGAGCGGGCTGACGCTCGAGACCCTGTGGCTCACGCCGGTCGCGGCGGCCGTGCTCATCGTCGTCGGCGTGACCGAGGGCCTCACGATGGGCACGAGCGGCTGGGAGCACGCGCTGCTGCTCAGCCTTGCCGGCGTCATCACCGCCGTGCCGCTCCTGCTGTTCGCCTCCGGTGCCCGCCGCGCGCCGCTCACCGTCATCGGCATCCTGCAGTTCGTCGCGCCGATCCTGCAGTTCCTCATCGGCTGGCTCGTGCTCCGCGAGCCGATGCCGCTCGAGCGGTGGATCGGCTTCGGCCTCGTGTGGGTCGCGCTCACCGTCCTCACCGCGGACTCGTTGCTCCACACCCGCCGGGCGCGCATGGCTGCGGCATCCGTCGCCTCTTCCTGACTTCGCCTCCGAGGTCAGCGCACGAGGCGCGCGATGGCCTGCGAGGCCTCGGTGATCTTGGCGTCGGCCTCCGGGCCGCCCAGGCGCGCGGCGTCGACGACGCAGTGGCGCAGGTGGTCGTCGAGCAGGCCGACGGCGACCGCCTCGAGGGCGGAGGTCAGCGCGCTGATCTGCGTCAGGATGTCGATGCAGTACTTCTCGTCTTCGACCATCTTGTGGATGCCGCGGGCCTGGCCCTCGATGCGCTTGAGGCGATTGAGGTACTTGTCCTTGTCGGTGATGTAGCCGTGGTGGGTGTGGTCGTGCGTCTGGACGTCGGTCATGACTTCTTCTCCTGGAGGGAACGGAACGTACGCAGCCGCAGGCTGTTGCCGACGACGAACACGCTCGACAGTGCCATCGCCGCGCCGGCGATCATGGGATTGAGCAGGCCCAGCGCCGCGAGAGGGATCGCTGCGACGTTGTAGGCGAACGCCCAGAACAGGTTCACCTTGATCGTGCCGAGCGTTCGCCGCGACAGGCGGATCGCATCCGCGGCGCTGCGCAGGTCGCCGCGAACGAGGGTGAGGTCGGATGCCTCGATCGCGGCATCCGTCCCCGTCCCCATGGCGAGCCCCAGGTCGGCCTGCGCGAGGGCGGCGGCGTCGTTCACGCCGTCGCCGACCATCGCCACCACGCGGCCCTCGGCCTGCAGCGCCTTGACGGCGTCGACCTTCTCGTGCGGCAGGACGTCGGCGGTGACGCGGTCGATGCCGACCTCGGCGGCGATCGCCCGCGCCGCGGCGGCGTTGTCGCCGGTGAGGAGCACGGGTGTGAGTCCGAGGCCGCGAAGCTGGGCGACCGCCTCGCGGCTGGTGGGCTTGACCTGGTCGGCGACCACCAGCACACCCCGCACCTCGCCGTCCCACGCCACCACGACGGCGGTGCGACCGGATGCCTCGGCAGCCGCCTTGGCGTCGGCCAGGTGCGAGGGAAGGGTCAGTGCCCAGTCGGCGAGCAGCGCGTCGCGTCCGACGAGCACCGCGTGCCCGTCCACGACGCCCGACACGCCCTTGCCCGGCACGTTCTGGAACGACAGGGCGTCCGGCAGCTCGCCGGTCTCGGCAGCCGCGGCGCGCGCGATCGCCTGTGCGATCGGGTGCTCCGAGGCGTGCTCTACCGCGCCCGCGAGACGCAGCACCTCGCGGCGGGCGGATGCCGCGGCATCCGTTCGCGTCCCTTCCACCGGATCCGCTATTCGGAGTTCCACGGCGTCTCGGGAGTTGTCGCGCGCCCCGCTCCGGAGACCGTCACGATCTCCGAAGTCCGGGTCCGAATCAGCGGTCACGACGACGTCGACGAGCGCCATGCGCCCGGTCGTGACGGTGCCGGTCTTGTCGAGCACCACGGTGTCGACCGTGCGCGTCGACTCGAGCACCTCAGGGCCCTTGATCAGGATGCCGAGCTGCGCTCCGCGGCCGGTGCCGACCAGCAGCGCGGTCGGGGTGGCGAGCCCGAGGGCGCACGGGCACGCGATGATGAGCACCGCGACCGCCGCGGTGAACGCCATCGAGGCGGACGCGCCGCTGAGGAGCCATCCGGCGAGCGTGCCGAGCGCGATGAGCAGCACGATCGGCACGAAGACGCCCGAGATGCGGTCGGCGAGTCGCTGCACCTTGGCCTTGCCCGACTGCGCCTCCTCGACGAGCCGCGCCATCTGCGCGAGCTGCGTGTCGTCGCCGACGCGCGTGGCGCGCACGACGAGGCGCCCGCCGGCGTTCACGGTCGCGCCGATCACGGCGTCGCCGGGGGAGACCTCCACCGGAACGGACTCTCCGGTCACCATCGAGGCGTCGACGGCCGAGGTGCCCGAGACCACGACGCCGTCCGTCGCGATCTTCTCGCCGGGCCGCACGACGAAGTCCTCGCCCACGCGCAGCTCCGAGACCGGCACCCGCACCTCGACGGGGGAGCCGCCGCCGACGGGGGCACGCAGGACGGCGACATCCTTCGCACCGACCTCGAGCAGCGCGCGCAGTGCGGCGCCCGCGCGCCGCTTCGACCGGGTCTCGAAGTACCGGCCCGCGAGCACGAAGGTCGTGACCCCGGCGGCGACCTCGAGATAGATGTCGCCCGCGCCGTCGCTCGGCTGCACGGACCACTCGAAGGCGTCCATCATGCCGGGCATGCCGGCGTCGCCGAGGAACAGCGCGTACAGCGACCACACGAACGCGGCCGAGACGCCGAGCGAGATCAGCGTGTCCATCGTGGCGGCGCCGTGGCGGAGGTTGGTCCATGCGGCGCGGTGGAACGGCCACGCGCCCCACACCACCACGGGAGCGGCGAGCGCCAGCGACGCCCACTGCCAGGAGGTGAACTGCAGCGCGGGGATCATCGCGAGGAGGATGACCGGCAGCGTGAGCACGGCCGAGCCGATGAGGCGCTGCCGCAGCCCGGTGAGCTCCGGATCGGGGGCGGATCCGCTGTCGGCGGCGTCGAGCACGGGTGGTGCGGGGAGCGCCGCGGTGTACCCGGTCTTGACCACCTCGTCGATGAGCGCCTGGGGCGAGATCGCCGCAGGGGCGCTCACGACGGCCTTCTCAGTGGCGTAGTTGACGGATGCCTCGACACCGTCCATCCGGTTCAGTCGCTTCTCGATCCGCGCAGCGCACGACGCGCAGGTCATGCCGCCGATCTCGAGCTCGATCCGGGCGGCGGGGGCCGAGGCGTCCATCAGGCGCGCGCGGCCGCGTAGCCGGCCTCGTCAACGGCCGCCAGGACGGCCTCGTCGGCGAGATCCGCCGCGGTGGCGATCTTGAGGGTGCCGGCGGCGGCGCTCACCTGGATGTCTTCGACGCCCGTGAGCTTCGACACCTCGCGACGCACGGATGCCTCGCAGTGCCCGCACGTCATCCCGGTCACCGTGTACTGCAGCTCTGCCATGGTTGTCTCGCCTTTCGAGTCGTGGTTCACGATACCCCCTCGGGGTACGCCTGTGTTCCAGGGTATACCCGCTTGGGGTATCGGGGCCGCGCCGCGTCGGGAAAGGCGGGAAGAGAACGGGCGCAACCGTTACACATCGTTAACGAATGGCAACATTGGGATGCCCTCCGCGCGGTTAGGTTTAGGGCATTGGGGGCCGGCCACCCGAGCCGTTCCCGCGTACACACACAGCAAGGAGCAACATGAGCGTCTTCACCCGCTCGCGCAAGACCACCGTCTTCGGTGGTCTGGCGCTCGTCGGCGCCAGCGCCCTCGTCCTCGCCGGCTGTGCCGGCGGCGACACCGGCGGCACCGAGGAACCGACCGACAACGCAGGTCCGACCGAGGAGCTGACCCTGAGCCTCGGAACGGCGCTTCCGCAGACCGGCAACCTGGCGTTCCTCGGCCCGCCCGAGGAAGCAGGCGTGGCATACGCCGTCGCGCAGATCAACGAGGTCAGCGCCGACACCGGTCTCACCGTCGAGGTCGAGTACGGCGACTCGGGCGACACCGACAACAAGGCCTACGAGACCGAGATCCCGCGCCTGCTGGGCGAGGGCGTGTCGGCCATCATCGGCGCCGCCTCGTCGGGCGTCTCGCTGCAGTTCATCGACCAGGTCACCGGAGCCGGCGTCATCCAGTTCTCGCCGGCCAACACGTCCGACGCGTTCACCACGTACGACGACAACGGGCTGTACTTCCGCACTGCGCCGTCCGACGTCCTCCAGGGCGAAGTCCTGGGCAACCTGATCGCCGAGGACGGACACCAGACGCTCGGCATGATCGTGCTGAACGACTCGTACGGCACCGGTCTCGCCAAGTACGTCACCGAGGCGTTCGAGGCGGCCGGCGGCGAGGTCGTCGCGGCTCCCACCTACAACACGGGTGACACGAGCTTCGACGCGCAGATCTCGGAGGTGCTCGCTGCCGACCCCGACGCGATCGCCTTGATCACGTTCGAAGAGGTCAAGACGATCCTTCCGAGCCTGTTCGGACAGTTCGCCGCCGAAGACCTGTACTTCGTCGACGGCAACCTGGCGAACTTCGGCGAAGAGTTCCCTGCGGGCTCGCTGACGGGCGCGAAGGGAACGTTCCCGGGCCTGTCGCTCGACGCCATCACCGACTTCACCGACGAGCTGCAGGCGTTCGTCGAGTCGGAGGGCGACGAGCCGCTGACCGAGTTCACCTATGCGGCCGAGTCCTTCGACGCCACCATCCTGCTCGCGCTCGCGGCCCTGGCCGCCGGCTCGACCGACTCGGCCGCCATGGCCGAGAAGCTGATCGAGGTCTCGGGTGGCTCGGGCGAAGGTGAGACGTGCACCACGTACGCCGAGTGCGCCGAGATCATCGTGGGCGGCGGCACCGCCGACTACGACGGCGTCTCGGGCCCGATCACGTTCGACGAGGTCGGCGACCCGACCGAGGCGTCGATCGGCATCTACCAGTTCGAGGACGACAACACCTACGTTCCTTACGAGGGCTGATCGTCGTCTGACGCGAAACGGCCCCGGGTCCTCGGACCCGGGGCCGTTCCGCGTTCCCGCCGGCGGTGGCCGCCGCGAGGGAGCCCGGAGACATGAGAAAGCGGGGGACGGATGCCGCGGCATCCGTCCCCCGCTTCGTCGGGGTGGGCGGGCTACGTGCCCAGCGTCCCGAGGTACAGTTCGGTGACCTTGGGGTCGCCCAGCAGTTCGCGGCCCGACCCGGTGTAGGCGTCGCGGCCCTGATCGAGCACGTAGCCGCGGTCGCAGATCTGCAGGCAGCGGCGCGCGTTCTGCTCGACCATGATGCAGGTCACGCCCGCCTTGTTGATCTCGGAGACGCGGATGAACGCCTCGTCCTGCCGGACGGGGGACAGGCCCGCGGACGGCTCGTCGAGCAGCAGCACCTTGGGGTCCATCATGAGCGCACGGCTCATCGCGACCATCTGGCGCTCGCCGCCCGACAGCGACCCGGCGCGCTGCTTGAGACGCTTGCCCAGCTCCGCGAAGATGCCCGTGACGAATTCGAGGCGCTCCTTGTAGATGCCCGGGCGCTGATAGAGCCCCATCTGCAGGTTCTCTTCGATCGTGAGGCTCGGGAAGACGTTGTTGTTCTGCGGGATCATCCCGACGCCCCGCGCGACGAGCTTGTTCGCGCGGAGGCCCGTGATGTCTTCGCCCTCGAGCGAGATCGTGCCGCTGCGGATGTTCACCTGTCCGAAGATCGCTTTCAGCAGCGTCGACTTGCCGGCGCCGTTCGGACCGATGATGCCGATGAGCTCGCCCTGGTGCGCGACGAGGCTGCAGCCGTTGAGGATGTTCACCCCGGGCAGGTAGCCTGCGTGCACCTCGTCGATGGCGACGACGGGGGTCCCGGTCGCGGTGGGAGCGGTCACTTGCCCTCCTCCTGTTCTTCTTCGGCAACGCCTTCGTCGACGAGACTGCCGGCGTCGGCCGCGGCAGAGGCTGCGGCATCCGTCGTCGGGTCGGCTTCGACGATGTCGATGCGACCCGTCACGACGCCGAGGTCGAGCTCCTGGTGGGCGCCGAGGTAGGCGTCGACCACGGCCGGGTTCTTCATCACCGACTCGGGGTCGCCTTCCGCGACGATCTTGCCCTCGGCCATGACCACGACCCAGTCGGCGATGTGACGCACCATGTGCATGTCGTGCTCGACGAACAGCACGGTCATACCCTCGTCCTTCAGGTCGAGGATCTTGTCGAGCAGCGACTGCGTGAGCGCCGGGTTCACGCCGGCCATCGGCTCGTCGAGCATGACGAGCGTCGGCTCGGTCATGAGCGAACGCGCCATCTCGAGGAGCTTGCGCTGGCCACCCGAGAGGCTCGCGGCGAAGTCGTCCGCCTTGGCGTCGAGCTTGAACTTCTTCAGCAGCCCCATGGCGCGCTCTTCGATCTCGGCATCCTGCGACCGCCACAGCGCGGGGATGAGACTCGCCCAGAACTTCTCGCCGCGCTGGTTCGTCGCGCCGAGTTTCATGTTGTCCATCACCGTGAGCAGGCCCAGGGCCTTGGTGAGCTGGAACGTGCGGACCAGGCCCATTCGGGCGACCCTGAACGCGGGCACGCCCGAGAGGGATCTGCCGTCGAACGTCCACGTGCCGTGGTCGGGACGGTCGAACCCGGTGAGCAGGTTGAACAGCGTCGTCTTGCCGGCGCCGTTGGGGCCGATGAGCGCGGTGATGGCGCCCCGCGGCACCTCGAGGTGCTCGACGTCGACCGCGGTGACGCCTCCGAACGAGCGGTGGATGCCGTCGGCCACGATGATCGGGTCGACCTTCGCGACGCCGGGAACGGCGTCGCCGACGTGGAGTCCGGTCGTCTTCGGGCGTGCGACCGGAGCGGCACCCGTGCTCGGCGGGGCGCTCGTGGCGCCGTTGGATGGGGTGCTGTTACTTGACAAAGGTCAGCTCCTTCTTATTGCCCAGGAGGCCCTGAGGCATGAAGATCACGAGCAGCATGAGCGCGACGCCCACGAGGATGAACCGGAGCGTGCTCGCCTGGATCTGCGAGAGCCCGAACAGCAAGCCCGCCGAGGCGAGCGCGGGGAGCACGTTCGAGAGGAACGTCTGCAGCGCCCAGAAGATGAGCGAGCCCAGCAGCGGACCGAAGACCGTCGCGGCACCGCCGAGGAGGAGCGCCGTCCACACGAAGAACGTGAGAGACGTGACGTAGACGCCGGGGCTCACCGCGGACGGGAGCGCGTAGACGACGCCTCCGGCAGCGGCCAGGACCCCACCGAGCACGAGGGCCTGCATCTTGTACGAGAAGACGTTCTTGCCGAGTGAGCGCACGGCGTCCTCGTCTTCACGGATGCCCTTGAGCGTGCGGCCCCACGGGCTGTGGGTCAGCATCCAGACCACCAGCACGGCGATGCCGAGCGTGATCAGGCCCATGATGCGCACCCACCACCCGGTCTCGTTATAGGTCCACGGCCCGAAGCCGTAGGTGCCGTCCGGGATGGGGTTCGAGGCGCGGAAGCTGCCATGGTAGCCGCTGAGACCGTCTGCCGAGCCCGTGACCGAGTCGAACGCGGTGGTGAGGAACAGCAGGCGCACGACCTCGGCGGCAGCGATCGTGACGATCGCGAGATAGTCGCCGCGAAGGCGCAGCGTCGGGATGCCGAGGATCAGGGCGAAGATCGCCGCGGCGCCGAGGCCGATCAGGGCTCCTGCCCACCACGGGAGGCCGAAGGTGAGGATCGAGATCGCGTAGCCGTAGGCGCCGATGGCCATGAAGCCCGCGATGCCCATGTTGATCAGGCCCGCGTACCCGAAGTGCACGGCAAGGCCGAGCGCGGCCAGCGCGTACCCCATCGTCGCCGGGCTCAGGATCGAAGACGCGGTGTTGGAGAGAATCTGCAGCCAGTCCATGAGTATGCCCCTAACCAATCCGCTCGCGTCGGCCCAAGATGCCCTGTGGTCGGAAGAGCAGGATCACGATGAGGATGAACAGCGCGCTGGCGTACTTGAGGTCGGCCGGGATCCACAGGCTCGAAACCTCTACGAGGACACCCACGATCAATGCGCCGACGAGCGCGCCGTACGCGGTGCCGAGACCGCCGAGGACCACCGCGGCGAACATGAGCAGCAGGATCTGCGCGCCCATGTCCCACTTGATGCCCGGGCGGTAGTACGCGTACAGGATGCCGGCGAGGCCCGCGAGCGTGCCCGCGACGATCCACACCACGCGCACGACGGCGTCGACGTCGATGCCGGACGCGGCGGCGAGGGACGGGTTGTCGGAGATCGCCCGGGTCGCCTTGCCGATCCGGGAACGCGTCAGCCACAGCGCGAACGCGACGATCACGACGATCGAGATCACCAGCGACACCATGTCGACCACGCTCAGCTGCACCGAGCCGAACAGCGGGATCTTGTTCTCCGCCGAACCCGGGAGCTGGAGCGTGCCGCCGCCGATGAACAGCTGGAAGATGTACCGCAGCGCGAGCGAGAGGCCGATGCTGACGATCATCAGCTGCACGATGCCCACTCGTCGTCGTCGCAGCGGTCTCCACAGGATCATGTCGAGCACGAGGCCGAACACGGCGCTGAGGACGACCGCGACCGGGTACCCGAGCCACCACGGCAGCATGAGGCTGGCGGGCGCCACGAGCAGGTACGCCGCGATCGCGCCGAAGGTGACCATCTCGCCGTGCGCGAAGTTCGAGATGCCCGTCGTGCCGTACACGAGCGTCAGGCCGATCGCCGCGAGGGCGAGCATGAGGCCGAAGCTGATGCCCTGCACGACGCGCTGGATGAGCTGGTCGAAGAAGCTCGTGACGTTGCGCTCGCCTTCGCCGATGAAGAAGTTGACGCTGACGCGCCCGCCCTGCCCCACTTCGACGTCCTTGACGTTGGGGGAGTCGTCTTCGGGGTCGACGACGGCGATGCCTTCGGGGAGCGTGTCCTCATCGAGAGTCACCACGTAGGTCTCGCCGCGCTCGGGGACGCCGACGCGCCACTGACCGTTCTCGTCGGTCTCGACCTCCTGCTCACCGCCCGGTCCGTCGATGATGAGGACGACGCCTTCGAGCGGCTCGCCGTCGAGCTGCACGTTGCCGCTGATGCGGTACGGATCGTCTTCGTCGGCAGACGCCGGTGTCGCGCCGGCGAACAGCCCGAACGCGACGAGCAGCAGCCCGAACAGTGCGACGAAGGCGCGCGCTCCGGCGATACGTCTCGTGGTCACAGTCGTAGGACCCACAGAACCTCCAGTTCGGCACCACGCGTACACCGAAGCTCGGGTCGCATCGGCCGTGATGAACGACGGTACGACTGTAATGTGTCGGCGGTGTTTCGCCTACGCCACCCTGTGGATACGTGACCCGATCGCAACTGCAGGACCCTCTCGCGCGCCTATGCGCCCGACACTCGCGCGGGGTCCGGCACGCGGGCGTCCGCGCATGCGGAGCGCGGGAACAAACGGCGTTCACCGGCGCTTAGAATCGAGTACGGAGCGTCACGAGCGCACCGGCCGCCGCAGTCCATCCCCGAGACACGCGCCGCGAGCGCAGGAGACCTCATGGAGCACCACGACCCCTTCGGCTTCGTCGGACTGACCTACGACGATGTGCTGCTCCTGCCTGGGCACACCGACGTCATCCCCAGCGAAGCCGACACCTCGTCCCGTGTGACGCGGCGGATCACGGTGGCCACGCCCCTGATCTCCAGCGCGATGGACACGGTCACCGAGTCGCGCATGGCGATCGCGATCGCCCGCGAGGGGGGTCTGGGCATCATCCACCGCAACCTCTCCATCCAGGAGCAGGCGTCGATGGTCGACCGCGTCAAGCGCAGCGAGTCGGGCATGATCACCGACCCGATCACGACGACACCCGACGCGACGATCGACGAGGTCGACGACCTCTGCGCCACCTATCGCATCTCGGGGCTGCCGGTCATCGACGAGGACGGGCGCCTCGTCGGCATCGTGACGAACCGCGACATGCGATTCGTCTCCGGCTTCGAGCGCCAGACCACCAAGGTGCGCGACGTCATGACGAGCGAGGGCCTTGTCACCGGCCGGGTCGGCATCAGCGCAGGCGAGGTCATATCGCTGTTCGCGCATCACCGCGTCGAGAAGCTGCCGCTCATCGACGACGACGGCAAGCTCGCCGGCCTCATCACGATCAAGGACTTCGACAAGAGCGAGAAGTACCCGCTCGCCACCAAGGACGAGCAGGGGCGCCTCCGCGTCGGTGCGGCCATCGGCTTCTTCGGCGATGCGTGGCAGCGCGCCGAGGCGCTCCGCGACGCGGGCGTCGACGTGCTCGTGGTCGACACCGCGAACGGCCAGTCCGCGGGCGTCATCGACGTCGTCCGTCGCCTCAAGGCCGACGCGAGCTTCGACCACATCGACATCATCGGCGGCAACGTCGCGACGCGCGAGGGCGCGCAGGCGCTCATCGACGCGGGAGTCGACGCGGTCAAGGTCGGGGTGGGGCCGGGCTCGATCTGCACGACGCGTGTCGTGGCTGGGGTCGGCGTGCCGCAGGTGACGGCCGTGTACGAGGCATCCCTCGCCGCCCGCGAAGCGGGTGTGCCGGTCATCGCCGACGGCGGCCTGCAGTACTCGGGCGACATCGCGAAGGCGCTCGTCGCGGGTGCCGACACCGTGATGCTCGGCTCGCTGCTCGCCGGCACCGACGAGTCGCCGGGCGAGATCGTCTTCCAGGGCGGCAAGCAGTTCAAGCAGTACCGCGGCATGGGTTCGCTCGGCGCGCTGCAGACACGCGGCAAGAAGACGTCGTACTCGAAGGACCGCTACTTCCAGGCCGACGTGCCCAGCGACGACAAGCTCATCCCCGAGGGCATCGAGGGTCAGGTCGCGTACCGCGGCCCGGTCTCGGCCGTGGCCTACCAGCTCGTCGGCGGGCTGCGGCAGTCGATGTTCTACGTCGGTGCACGCACGATCGACGAACTGAAGGCCAAGGGCAAGTTCGTGCGCATCACGGCGGCGGGCCTGAAGGAGTCCCACCCCCACGACGTGCAGATCGTCGTCGAAGCGCCCAATTACAAGCGCTGAGCGCGGGTTCGACGCTTCCAGACTTCGCGCTTTCGCGTCTACCTCGCAGATGGTGAGGTGACGGGCCCGACGTTCGCGCGGTCCTGCGAGGCCTGTGAGCCGCGTCGCCGCCTGCGTCAGGCGACGGATGCCGCGGCATCCGTTCGTCCATGACACGGGTGCTCGTTCCCAGACTTCGCAGAGCCGCGCGTGCTTCGGACGGCTGTGGCGGGTCTGGTGAGAGGTGGGCGCGGTCCTGCGAAGCCTGTGACGTGCGCGTGGCGCCTCCTCCACAGCGGGGCGGCGGAACGGGGTTTTCCACGAAGGCAGCCCGCGCGCACGCACCCAAGAACCCGTTGGCTGCAGGCTGGCCGCATGGCAGTGCTCCGCAGAAGTCTCGACGAGCTGCTCTCATGGCTCGTCGAACGGAGCGGCATCGCCCACCGCGATGAAGCGCTGCGGGCCGGGTTCAGGGTCTCGCTCGTCCGAACGCTGGTGCGCGAGGGCCACGCCGAATACATACGGCGTGTGTGGCTCGCGCTGCCGAGCGCTCCCGACGATCTCCGCGTCGCGGCATTCGCGGGCGGTCGGGTCACCTGCACGTCGCTCGCAAGAAGGCGCGGGTGGTGGATGCCGGAGGCCGTCGGCTCCGCCCTGCATCTGCACCTCCTTCCGGGGTCGGGCGCGACGCGACTCGCAGGCGGCTGGAAGGGCGTGACCCACTGGACAAAACCGCTCGTGCCGCCGATCCGCTCACTCGAGGGCACGATCGAGGACGCTCTTCTCCACATCGCCGTGTGCCTCGACCCTGACACCGCCCTCGTGCTATGGGAATCGGCCGCTCGCACGGAGCGCCTCGCTCCAGAGGCGCTCCGCGCGATCGCGTGGACCTCGCGCTCGGCCCGCGAGCTGGCCGAGCGTGTCACGGGGCTGTCGGACTCCGGGCTCGAGACGCTCGTGGTGATGCCCTTGCGACGTTGGGGTTTGCGAGTTCGGCAGCAGGTCAAGCTCGCGGGGCGATTCGTCGATGTGGTCGTCGGCGACCGGCTCGTCGTGCAGGTCGACGGGTACGAGTTCCACGCGTCGAGCGCGCAACGCACGAAAGACATCGCCCACGACGCAGAGCTGCGTTTGCGCGGATACACGGTTCTGAGATTCAGCTACGCGCAGATCGTGCACGACTGGCCGTACGTCGAGCGGACGATCCGCAGTGCCCTAGGTGCAGGACTGCACCGCACGACCTGACGGTCTCACAGAGTTCGCAGGTTCGGGCCATCGTCGCAGCATCCGTCCCGAATCGTGCGAGGTTCGCGCGATTCTGCAAAGTCTGCGAACCCGACGTCCCGCGTCGGTACCCTGTTCACGTGATCAGGCAGCGCAGGCATCCCGCGGCGACGCAGGGCACGGTGCGCCTGGAGGCGTTCACCGACGGCGTCTTCGCGATCGCCGCGACGCTGCTGGTGCTCGACCTCACGACCCACCAGCTGGGCGAGGTCGAGAGCGATGCCGAGCTGTGGACCGCTCTCGGCGCCATGACGGAGCTGTTCTTCAACTTCGCGCTCAGCTTCGTGCTGCTGTGCCTGCTGTGGATGGTGCACGTCCGCCAGTTCGAGTACATCGCGCGGGTCGACGCGACGCTGATGTGGCTGAACAGCGGGCGGCTGCTGTTCATCGTGCTGGTGCCGTTCGCGACCGGGCTGACGACCGAGTACTCCGAGTACCTCGCCGGACGCCTGGCCATGCCGGTGACCTTCTTCTTCGCGATCCTGCTCGGCGCGCTGGAATGGGGCTGGGCGCGTCGGCGCCGCGACGTCCTCATGCCGGATGTGGACGAGACGGATGCCGTGGTTCAGGGCCGCGGCTCGCTCAGTGCTCTCCTGCTCTCGGCGGCCACCGTGGTCGTGGCGCCGTGGATCGGCTCCGCAGGTTTCCTGCTCTTCGCCCTCGACGGGCCTGTCACGCGGATCCTCGAAGGCAAGCGTGCCGCCGACCAGCCGGCCGACCGCGCCGATCCGGACCCCCGCGACGAGAGCGCGCGCTAGCACCCCCCCGGCGGGCGGGGTGCTAGCGCGCGCT
>NZ_RRYE01000389.1 GCF_004010105.1 Microbacterium sp. CPCC 204701 | reverse complement strand
GCGGCGGTGTCGGAGAGGAAGTCGGCGACATCCTTCTCGCCGAAGATCACCGACTCGGAGTACCCGTCGCGGAAGACCTGCCAGATCTCCACCGAGTTCGGCACGTTCGGCACCTCGACGGTGCGCGAGTTCTGGTCGCCGAACTGCTCGTACGCCGGGTTCTCGCCGAAGTAGTCGGGGTAGGTCTCGGTCAGGTCCTGCCGCATCGGCATCTGACCGGTCTCTTCGAGGAGGATCTCGTCCTGATTTTCACTCGTGGCGAACTTCAGCACGTCCCACGCGGTCGCCTTGTTGTCGCACGCCGTGAAGAGGCCGACGTTCTTCGCATCGCTGAACGTCCACGTCTCCTCGGGCGCGGTTCCCTCCTGCGTCGGAACCGGCAGCGCACCCCAGTTGACGGCATCCCCGTAGACGTCGATCGCCCAGGGTCCGACGATCGCCATCGCCGCGTACCCGTCGGCGAACGCATCTCCCTGGTACTGCTCCTGCCCCGCGAGCTGCTCCTCGTAGAGCGTGCGCCAGAAGTCGGCGACGATCTGTCCGTCCTCGGAGTCGAATGTGGCCTGACCGTCTTCGACCAGCTGCGTGCCACCGGTCTGCGCGGCGTACAGCGGGTAGAAGTCGAACCACGACTGGAAGAACTCGCTCGTGGGAGCGGGGTTGATCGCGTAGCTCGCGACGCCCGCCCCCTTGAGCGCCCGCGCGGTCTCGAGGAACTCGTCGTACGTCGACAGCGGCGGGTTCTCGGCGTCGAGGCCGGCCTGGGCGAACATGTCCTTGTTGTAGAAGATCATCACCGGGTTGGACTTCCACGGCATCTGGTAGAAGCCGCCGTCCTCCGAGCGGTATTGATCGGCGACATCGCCCGAACGCTCCGTGATGTAGTCCTCGCCGTCGTCGAACTCCGAGAGGTCGACAAGGCCGCCCTGCCTCTGGAATCCGGGGACCGCGGCCGGCGAGGTGTTGAAGATGAGGCACGGCGCGTTGCCTGCGGTGATCGCGGCCCCGATGACCTCTTCGCTCGAAGCACCGGCCGGGATCTCCTGCGCCGTGACCTGCTCGTCGGGGTGCTCGGCGTTCCACGCCTCGACCATCTGCTCGCCCCAGGCGATCTCGGACGCGTTGTTCGAGTACCAGATCGTGATGTCGCCTCTGCCGTCCATCCCGGCGTCGTCGCCGCCTCCGCCGCCTCCGCCGCCTCCGCAGGCGGTCAAGGTCAGGACACCCGCCGCGGCCGCCGCGGCGAGGATCATGCGTCGTTGCATCTCATGCTCCTTCATCGGTCGCGGCGTCCGCCGCGATATTCGGTGGGCGCGGGTCCGGTGGACTCGCGGACGGTCAGGCTCGGCTCGGCGAGCCGCACCTGCTTCGGTGCTTCGCCGGCGATCGCGGCGAGGAGAGTGCGCGCGGCGACCCGCCCCCATTCGCGGGCGTCGGTCGCGACGCTGGTGAGCGACGGGTTCACGTATCGTCCGAGCTCGGTGTCGTCGAAGCCCGTGACCGACAGGTCGTCGGGCACCGACAGGCCGCGGCGCCGCGCGACGCCCAGTCCCGCGATCGCCATGTGGTCGTTCGAGTACACGATGGCGCTGGGCGGCGTGTCGCCCCCGATGAGGGTCTCGGTCGCCGCGGCGCCCGAGGCGGCGCTGAAGTCCGTCTCGACGCAGATCGATGTGAGGCCCGATCCGGCCGCTTCCTCCTGGAACGCGATCCGTCGCGCGCGGGCGTGCAGCATCGAGTCGGGACCGGCGACGTGGGCGACGCGGCGGTGTCCGAGATGGGCGAGGTGACGGACCGCCGCTCGGATGCCGGCGCCGTCGTCGACCGAGACCGACGAGTGGCGGGAGTCGACGTCGGGGACGCCCAGCGTCACTGCGGCGAGCCCCAGTCCGTCGACGAGACGGAGGCGCGGATCGCCGGCACGGAGGTCGGTGAGGATCACGCCGTCCACACGCTTGTCGGCGGCAAGGCCACGGTACGTCTCGGCCTCCTGACGGCCGGGGGTGGCGGCGGCGAGCACGAGCACCTGGCCCGACACCGAGAACTCGTCCTCGATGCCCGCGATGAACGAGTGGAAGAACGGGTCGGCTGCGATCACGTCGGTGCTGCGGCCGATGACGAGCCCGCACGCGAACGAGCGGCCGGTGCTCAGGGCACGGGCGCGCAGGCTCGGGGTCCACCCCATCTCGCGCGCGACCTCGAGGATCCGTGCGCGGGTGTCGCTGGCCACTCCCGGCCGGTCGTTCAGCGCGAACGACACGAGACCCTTGCTGACGCCCGCCTTGCGAGCGACGTCGGCGATCGTGGGGGGCGGCTCTCCCATGGCACTCCTCGTCGGTGCGGACGTCTAAACCGGTTCAGACTCTAAATCGGTTTAGCTCCGGCGGCAAGCCCCTTGCGCCCACACCGTCGCGGTGCTAGACCCTCGGTTCAGTCAGGGCGCGGCAGGTCGATGGGCTCCGTGCGAGCGTCACTCGCCGCGACCGCCGAAGGCGCGTCCAGCAGCGACGACGACGGGTCCGGATGCCGCGCCCCGGCCGGTGCGTCCGGCTCGGGACTCGTCCTCCCAGTGCCGACGGGGGGATCCGTGCGCGCGAAGCCCGGGGGTGCGGCATCGCCCGGTGCGACGTCCGGCGCCGGCGCAGACGCGGGGTTTAGGGCCGTCCGGCCGGAACGCGCGCTCG
>NZ_RRYE01000388.1 GCF_004010105.1 Microbacterium sp. CPCC 204701 | reverse complement strand
CATCGCCGGGCTCCGCTGCCGCGAGGCGCTGCAGCAGCGCGAGCGTGCGCTCGACGTGCGCGTCGAGCACCCGCGAGGCACCGCGCGTCGTGCCCAGCTCGTCGGCGAACGCCTCTGCGGGCGCCGCGTCGCGCGTGAGGGCACGCAGCACATCGAGCGCAATGACGTTCCCGGATCCCTCCCAGATCGCCATCACGGGCTGCTCACGATAGCGCCGCGCGAGAGGGAACCCCTCGGTGTAGCCGTTGCCTCCCAGGCACTCCATCGCCTCGTACGCGTGATGCGGACCGCGCTTGCACACCCAGTACTTCGACACCGGCGTCGCCAGGCGCCGCAGCGCGATATCGCGATCGGACGCGTCGGCCTCGAACAGCTGCGCGAGCCGGAGCCCGGTGAGCATGGCCGCCTCGTACTCGAGCGCGAGATCGGCGAGCACCGCCGTCATCGCCGGCTGATCGACGAGCAGCGCGCCGAACGCGTGGCGGCCCCGCGCGTGCCACAGCGCCTCCGCCACAGACTGCCGCATGCCCGCGGCCGTGCCGAGCACGCAGTCCAGGCGTGTGCGCTGCACCATCTCGATGATCGTGCGCACGCCGCGTCCGGGTTCCCCGAGCACGAAGCCGACCGTGCCGTCGAACTCGACTTCGGCCGACGCGTTCGAACGATTGCCGAGCTTGTCTTTCAGCCGCTGGATGCGGAACACGTTGCGCACGCCGTGCGGCAGCACGCGCGGCACGAACAGGCACGACAGTCCCTCGTCGACCGAGCCGCGACGCGTGTGGGCGAGCACGAGGAACGCGTCCGACATCGGGGCCGAGCAGAACCACTTGTGCCCGGTGATCTGGTACGCGTGGCCGCCCATCGACTCGCCGACCGTGGTTGCGGCCCGCACATCCGAGCCGCCCTGCTTCTCGGTCATGGCCATGCCGATCAGCGCGCTGCGCTTCTCGTCGCCCGGGAGAAGACGCGGGTCGTACTCGCGCGAGTACAGGCGCGGCAGCCACTCGTCGGCGACCCACGGCGAGCCCTCGATCGACGCGACCGCCGCGTGCGTCATCGAGATCGGACAGGCGTGGCCCGGCTCGACCTGCGCGAACAGCATGAACATCGCGGCTCGGGCCGCGTGCGCACCGGGCCGCGGATCCGCCCAGGCCGACGTGTGCGCGCCGCGGGCGACCGCCTCGCCGATCACTCGGTGATACGACGGGTCGTACTCGACCTCGTCGAGGCGGAAGCCCCAGCGGTCATGGGCATGCGTGACCGGGCTGTGGACGTTCGCAAAGTCGGCGTCGCGCTGGAACGAGGCGGACCCGACGACCCCGCCCGCCTCGCGAAGGCCTTCGTCGGCCCATCCCGCAGCGAACGAATTCACCGCCGACCGCAGCACGGCGTTGTCGGAGTATTCGTCGACGTCCACGCGCCACGGCGGCTGGTTCTCCACGTGGTGCGTCGCAGCGCCGCTGACGCGCTGACCGCGCGCGAATGCCGTCATGGGACTCACCGTAGCGTCACGCGGCGGGAACGAGCGCGACCCGCAGCAGCAGGTCGTCCTCAGGGCGGGGGCTGCCGCGCCCGTCGGTGTTGTTGGTCAGCAGCCAGAGCGACCCGTCGCCCACAGCGACGACATCGCGCAGGCGACCCTGCTCGCCCGTGAGGGCCGCGACCGGCTCGCCGATGATCCCGCCGTCTCGTGTGTCGACGGCCCAGAGCCGCTCGCCGCGCAGTCCGGCGAGGAACACCGTGCCGCCGCGTGCGGCGATGCCGCTGGGACTCGCCTCGTCGGTCGTCCACGCGACCACCGGGTCCGCGAACCCCTCCTCCCCGGCGATGCCTTCCACAGAAGGCCAGCCGTAGTTCGCGCCCGGCTCGATGAGGTTGAGCTCGTCCCACGCGTCCTGCCCGAACTCGCTCGCCCACATGCGCCCGTCCGCCGTCCACGCGATGCCCTGCACATTGCGATGGCCCATCGACCACGCCGCGTTGCCCCACGGATTGCCCGGGGCCGGGTCCCCCGTGGGCGTCACGCGGAGGATCTTCCCTCCGAGCGCGCCCGGGTCCTGCGCGGCATCCCGTTGCTGGGCGTCTCCGGTCGCGACGTAGAGGTAGCCGTCGGGGCCGAACGCGAGGCGTCCACCGTCGTGCGTGCTCGCCCGGGGGATGCCGTCGAGCACGACCTCCGGTGCGCCGAGCTCGAGCGCGCCCCGTGCGCCGAGCAGCGGCATCCGCACCACCCGGTTGTCGTCCTGCGCGCCGAAGTACGCGTACAGCAGCGGTTCGTCGTCCTCGACGTGGAGCGCGAGACCGTGCAGTCCGGATTCGCCGCCCGAGACGACGCCGTCCACCGTCCCGGCGGTGCGCAGTTCGCCGTCGGCCGTGAGCTCGCGGATCACTCCGTCGTCGCGTTGCGAGATCAGCGCGCCGCCGCCGTCGAGGGGCACGACCGACCACGGGGCGGCGAGCCCCGTCGCGAGCGTCGACACCTCCCCCGCACGCCACCAGGCGGCCGAGTCGGCTGAGGGGCTGGACACGACGGGGCTCGGGCCCACCGTCGGAACCGCACGCGACGGCGCAGGACTCGGCGATGGCGGACTGCACGCGGATGCCGCAAGCAGTGCCGCCACGAGGCAGACCGCCGCCGCGACCCGGCGCGCACGGTGGCGCGTCATCCGCCCGCCGCGGCCGCCT
>NZ_RRYE01000387.1 GCF_004010105.1 Microbacterium sp. CPCC 204701 | reverse complement strand
GCGAGCGACGACTTGCCCGCACCGCTGCGTCCGTCGACGAGCACGACGGGGTTGGATGCCGCGACAGCCGTCACCGCGCGGACCAGGTGACCCACGGCGGCGTCGAGGGCAGTCGCGACCGGGTCGGCGCTACTTCTTGAGGGCGCGGATGACACGGCTGAGCGCGCGACCGGCGAAGAACACGAACGGCACGGCCACCGTGAGCAGCGCCACGATGTTCGGCTCGAAGCGCAGGTCGTCTCCGCGACGGATGTACGCGCCGATCGGGATCGCGTATCCGCCGCCGCCCCCGCCGCCGTTGCCCGCCTCGTCGGAGCCTCCCCCGAACCCGGACCACGTGAACGCGACCGGGATGAGACGCACGCCGTCGACATCCTGCTGTTCGCCGTATGCGCTCTTGACGCCGAAGGCCGCCGACTGCTTGCCGAGTTCCAGTGCGATGTTGGGCATGCGTCAACGGTAGCGGGCGGGTGCCCGGCTGCACACCCATGCGCCTATCGGAGTTCATTCGGAGTCCAGGCGCGGCGCCGGCGGGCTGGACGGCAGAGCGCCGCCGCCTCGCGACGTGCCGAGGAGCGTCGCGCGCGTGATGACGCCGCGTCCGAACTTCTGTGCGGCGCCGTCAAGGGCGTCCTCGACGCGGCGCCACTCCTCGTCGTCGTCCCACAGCCCCGGCATCGACGATCCGGCCGGCCGCAGCCGCTCGGCGCGCACGCCGATCAGGCGCACCGGAAGCGGCCGGTCGACCGACGAGAAGAGCTCATATGCGGCATCGCCGATGCGCTGTCCGACCGCGGTCGGCTCCGGCAGTGTCTGTGACCGCGAGATCGTGGTGAAGTCTGCGAAGCGCACTTTGATCGCGATGGTCGACGCCTCCCAGCCGCCGCTGCGAAGGCGCGCGCCCACGCGATCGGCGAGACGTCGCAGCTCGGCGCGGAGGATCGCGTCATCGGCGATGTCTTGGTGGAAGGTCTCTTCATGCCCGACGCTCTTCTCGACGCGGCGCGTGTCGACCTCGCGGGCGTCTATGCCTCGGGCGAGATTCCAGACGCGATCACCCATGGCGTTGCCGAGAGCGCGGTCGAGGATCGCGCGTGGCGTCTCGAGCACGTCGGCGATGGTGTGGATGCCGCGAGCCTCGAGCGACTCGGCGGCCTTCGGACCGACCCCCCACAGCGCCCGCACGGGCCGCGCCGCGAGGAACGTCGCGGTGTCGGCCTCGGGAACGAGCAGCATGCCGTCGGGCTTGCTGATGGTCGAGGCCATCTTCGCCACGTGCTTGGTGGCCGCGGCACCGACGCTGCAGGTGAGTCCCGTCTCGTCGAGGACCCGCTGCCGCAGCATGCGCGCGATCACGCCGGGACTCCCCCACAGCCTGCGCGCCCCGCGCACGTCGAGGAACGCCTCGTCGATCGAGAGCGGCTCGACGAGCGGCGTGATGTCGCGGAAGATGCGCATGACCTGCGCGGACATCTCGAGGTAGCGGTCGAAGTGAGGCAGCACCACGATCGCCGTCGGGCACAGCCGCAGCGCCTGGCCGACCGGCATCGCCGACCTGACACCGAAGCGGCGGGCTTCATACGAGGCGCTCGAAACCACCGATCGCCCGTCCGGTGCTCCGATGATGATCGGCTTGCCACGGAGGGATGGGTCGTCGAGCTGCTCCACCGACGCGTAGAACGCGTCCATGTCGACGTGCAGGATCCCGGCGCCGGTGTCGTCGGCACCCTCGGGCGAAACGATCCGCCCCGATCCGTCACCGCGCCCCATGGGCCCATTCTGGCGTGCGCCGCCGACAGCGCGGGGCATCCGCGACGTCGGTCAGGATCCGGCGCGCTCGAGGATCAGCTCGCGCACCCTGGCGGCATCCGCCTGGCCCTTCATCGCCTTCATGACGGCGCCGATGACCGCACCGGCGGCCTGGACCTTGCCGTCGCGGATCTTCTCGAGCACGTCGGGCTGGGACGCCAGGGCATCGTCGATGGCGGCGATGAGCGCGTCGTCGTCCGAGACGACGGCGAGACCCCGCGCGTCGACGACCTCCTGCGGCGAGCCCTCGCCGGCGATGACGCCTTCCAGCACCTGGCGCGCGAGCTTGTCGGTCAGGATGCCTGCGTCGACGAGGCCCTGCAGCGCCGCGACATCGGCGGGAGTGACGAGATCGGAAGCCTCTCGCCTCTCTGCGTTCGCGATTCGGCTGATCTCGCTCATCCACCACTTGCGGGCCGCCGCGGGTGATGCGCCTGCCGTCACCGTGGCTTCCACCTCGGCGAGGAGCCCGGCGTTGACGACGCCCTGGAACTCGATGTCGGCGAAGCCCCAGTCCGCCTTCAGCCGGCGACGCCGGGCCGCGGGCGGCTCCGGGAGGGCCGCACGCAGCTGCTCGATGAGCTCGGGCGCGGGGACGACGGGCAGCAGGTCGGGTTCGGGGAAGTAGCGGTAGTCGTCGGCGTCCGACTTGGGCCGACCGGGAGAGGTCGTGCCGGTGTCCTCGTGCCAGTGGCGTGTCTCCTGGGTGATCGTGCCGCCGGCCGCGAGGATCGCGGCCTGGCGCTGGATCTCATAGCGCACTGCGCGCTCGACCGACCGCATCGAGTTGACGTTCTTGGTCTCGGTGCGGGTTCCGAGCGGGGCTGCGGGCTCGCCTGCGGCAGCGCGGGGACGCAGCGACACGTTCGCGTCGCAGCGGAGGTTGCC
>NZ_RRYE01000386.1 GCF_004010105.1 Microbacterium sp. CPCC 204701 | reverse complement strand
GTCCGCCGCCACGGTCGCCGCCGCGGCACGGCCGGACGCCCCGCGATGCTCAGGCTCGGCGCTCGACGCGGGCGGCTGCGGCAACGGAGACGGACGGCGCATGCGGCGCTACTCCCCTGCCCCCGGACCGCTGCTCGCGAGCGCGCCGAGCACCTGCGGGATGATCAGGTTCACGTTGCCGCAGCCGAGCGTGATGACGTAGTCGCCCCCGCGCGCGATCGAGGCCGTGTATTCGGCGGCCGCCTGCCAGTCCGGCACGTAGTGCACGTGCGACGGGTCCGCGAAGGCGCCGCTGACGAGCTCGCCCGTCACACCCGGCACGGGATCCTCTCGCGCGCCGTAGACGTCGAGCATCACCGTGTGGTCGGCGTGCTGCTCGAGCACCTCGGCGAACTCGCGGTACATCTCCTGCGTGCGCGAGTACGTGTGGGGCTGCTGGATGGCGATGATGCGCCCGTCGCCGACGACGCTCCGAGCGGCGGCCAGAGCCGCCGCGACCTCGGTGGGATGGTGCGCGTAGTCGTCGTACACGCTCACGCCCCGTTCGACGCCGTGCAGCTCGAACCGCCGCACGGTGCCGGCGAAGCCCTCGACGGCGCGTACGGATGCCTCGAGCCCGTGCCCGAGCGTCAGCAGCACCGCGACGGCACCGGCGGCATTGATGGCGTTGTGCGCGCCCGGCACGGGCAGCTGAGCACTGACCGTCTCGCCGTCGTGCGTGATCGCGAACGACACCGGGCCGTCGGTGACGATGTCGCTGACGCGGACGGTGGCCTCGGGGGCTTCGCCGAAGGTCACGATGTCGGGGTGCGTGAGCTGCTCGGCGACAGTGCGCGCCCCCGCGTCGTCGGACGAGATGACCACGGCCTCGCGCGCCTCGTCGGCGAACCGGGCGAAGGCGGCGTAGAACGCGTCGCGCGTTCCCCAGTGGTCGAGGTGGTCGGGGTCGACGTTCGTGATGAGCGCGATGGAGGTGTCGTACAGCAGGAAGGTGCCGTCGGACTCATCGGCCTCGATGGTGAAGAGCTCGTCCGAGCCGCTGCCGCTCGAGACGCCGAGCTGTGCGATGACGCCGCCGTTGACGAACGTCGGCTCGACCCCGAGGTCGCGCAGCGCCGTGACGATCATGCCGGTGGACGTCGTCTTGCCGTGGGCGCCCGCGACCGAGACGAGCCGGCGCCCGCCGATCAGCCAGTACAGCGCCTGCGAACGGTGGATGACGTGGAGTCCGCGCTGCTTCGCGAGCACGAACTCGGGGTTTTCGGGCCAGATCGCGCCGGTGTGCACGACGGTGTCGACGTCGTCGCCGAGGTTCGCGGCATCGTGCCCGACGTGAACGGTCGCGCCGAGGTCTGCGAGCTCGCGCAGCGCCGTGCTGTCGGCGCGGTCGGATCCCGACACGCGGATGCCGCGCTCGAGGAACATGCGCGCGAGCCCCGACATGCCGGAGCCGCCGATTCCGATGAAGTGGGCGGCCTCGATGTTCTCGGGGATGGGAAGACTGAGATCGGGTCTGATCATGACCGTCCAATCCTAAGTTGGCCGTCGGATGCCGGGGCCCCGGCGCGCTGGCCGGGGTCGGCTCGCTCCGGCTCTTTGTATTGACACATTGCAACGTTCGTTGACACAATCACGAACGTGGAGATCTCACTCGACGTGCCGATTGCGGTGTTCAATCTTCTGTGCTTCGGAGTCTTACTCACCATTCCTGTGGTCGCGCTGATCGCAACACGCGGGCGCGCCTACGGACAGACACGCGCTCACGCGTACTCCGTACGTGCCAGGCTCCCGTTCGGAACCGAATCGACAGCGGGCAAGGTCGCGATCCGCCTGCGAGCCCAGGTTCGCGCGAACATGTGGGCTCTGCTCGGCGTACTGGCAGTCACAGGCCCACTGCTCTTCGTACCGGGGCTCGTCACATCACCTCACCTGATGTGGGTGGTGACCATCACGACGCTCATGTGCGCGCTGAGCGCGGCCACGGTCGTCGTGAATGTGCGAAGTCAGCTGTTCGACGTCTCACCGGACTTCCCGCGGGTCGCGCATCTTCGAGACCTCACGATCCGTGACTACCTGCAGTCCTGGCGACGCCTCCCCGCGCCACTCCTGCTCACTGCAGCGACCGCATGCGTGGTGCTCTTCGGTGTGGGACACGCCACTGGACTCTGGCGCCCGCCCGCGGTGACTGCCGCACTCATCAACATCTCGATGGCGTTCGCGCTGGTTGTCGCAGTGGGAACACGCATGATCGAGGCGCGCGTGCTCGCACAGCCGCGGCGCGCGCGGGATGAACTCGAACTGGCCTGGAACGACATCTTCTGCGCAGACACGCTCGGGGCTCTGCGCACCTCTGTGGCGGTCGCTGCCTGGCTCCCGCTCGGATTGTCCGCGTCGTTCCTGATCTTCGACGCGATGTCGACGGCCGATCCGACAGTCGTCACGATGCTGCAACAGTTCCCATGGTGGGGAGTGACCGCTCTCCAGGTGATCCTCTCGCTCGGTCAGGGAACGATGCCGGCAAGGCTTTATCCTCCGGGGCTGCGCTCGAAGATCCCACAGCATGCGCTCGCAGTAGGAGGACGAGCATGATCGTCATCGACCCATCGTCCGCGGTTCCCCCCTTCGAGCAGCTCCGCATGCAGGTCGTGGAGGCTGTGTCCTCGGGCGAGCTCGCTCCTGGCCAGCGCCTGCCCACCGTCCGCCGGCTCG
>NZ_RRYE01000385.1 GCF_004010105.1 Microbacterium sp. CPCC 204701 | reverse complement strand
CGCCGCTGAGCGACCCGGCGGCACGCACGGCATCGCCGAGCCCCGGGTGCGCACGGGCGACGGGCAGGTCGTCGGGGTGCTGGGAGTGCACGCCGTGCACGACCGGCGCGACGAGCCGGTCGAGCACGCCCTTGCCGAGGCGTTCGCGCACGAGTGAACCGAGCGACTCCGGGATGGCGCCGACCCGCGCCGCATCGAGGGTCACGGCTCGCTCCGCCGCTTCGCGTCCGACCACCCGGACGACGTCGGGCGCGAGCGGGTCGGACGGGATGCCGAGGAGCGCGGTCGCAGGCAGGGGCACGGCCTCTCTGTCGGCGGGCTGCAGCCACGCCGGACCGGGTGCGGGCTCGACGATCTCGCCCGCCATGCCGAGTTCGCTCAGCAGGCTCGCGACCACTCCGCCGCGCACGGCGAAGCTCTCGGCGCCGGCATCCATCCGGATGCCGGCGACGTCATGGCAGGTTACGGTTCCCCCAAGGCGATCGGATGCCTCGAACAGCGCGACGTCGGCGCCGGCGGCCGCAAGACGGCGTGCGACGACGAGGCCCGCCACGCCGCCGCCCACGACCGAGAAGTCAGGCATACGCGTGGACGTACTCCACGATCCGCGTCAGCACGGTCGGGTCGGTGTCGGGCGGGACGCCGTGACCGAGGTTGACGACGTGCGCCCGTGCGGCGCGGCCGCGCTCCAGCACGTCGTCGATGTGCGCCTGCAGCACGGACCACGGGGCCTGCAGCAGGGCGGGGTCGATGTTGCCCTGGAGCGTGACGTCGGGTCCGACGCGGCGTGCGGCCTCGTCGAGCGGCAGCCGCCAATCGACGCCGACCGCGTCGACGCCGATGCCGCGCATCACGGCGAGCAGCTCGCCGGTGCCGACGCCGAAGTGAACGAGCGGCATGCCCAGGTCGCGCACGGGGTCGAGCGCGCGCGCCGAGAACGGCGCGACGCGCTGGGTGTAGTCGGCGAGGCTCAGCGAGCCCGCCCACGAATCGAACAGCTGCCCGGCCGAGGCGCCCGCCTCGATCTGGGCGCTGAGGAACGCGCCGGTGATGTCGGCGCACCAGGTGAGCAGTGCCTCCCAGGCGGCTGGGTCGGAGTGCATCAGAGCGCGGGTCTTCAGCTGCTCCTTCGACGGGCCGCCCTCGACGAGGTAGGACGCCAGCGTGTACGGGGCGCCGGCGAAGCCGATGAGGGGCGTCGTGCCGAGCTGGCCGACCGTGAGCGCGACGGCCTCGCGGACGGGCGCGAGAGCGTCGGGGTCGAGCAAGGGAAGGGCCGCGACATCCGCCGCCGTCCGCACCGGGTGCTCGAGCACCGGGCCGCGCCCCGCGACGATGCGCACGTCGACACCGGCGAGCTTCACCGGGATCACGATGTCGCTGAAGAAGATGCCCGCGTCGACTCCGTGGCGGCGCACCGGCTGCAGCGTGATCTCGCTCGCGAGCTCGGGGTCCAGGCACGCGTCGAGCATGTCGGTG
This sequence comes from Microbacterium sp. CPCC 204701, assembly GCF_004010105.1. Taxonomy (GTDB): domain Bacteria; phylum Actinomycetota; class Actinomycetes; order Actinomycetales; family Microbacteriaceae; genus Microbacterium. Next base: position 1,233 of record NZ_RRYE01000385.1, on the reverse strand, counting down.
CCCACGCGCAGCTCGCGGTACTCCGGGAGCGACCGGCCCGCCTGGCGCATGAACCACACCGGCGCGTAGTCGTTCCCCGAGCCCGTCGAAGGGCGCTCGCCGCGGTAGGCCTGGATGAGCGGCGGCGGCGTGTAGCCATCGGCGAGAACGGGATGCGTGAGGTGAAGCGGCACGTCCTCAACCTTAAGCTCCGATCCGGGGGCCTGCCCCCGGACGGAGCTCCCAGCCGGGTGCCTTAAGATAGGCGGGTGCTCCTCTGTCTGACCGCGAACCACCGGAACGCGAGCCTCGACATCCTGGAGCGTCTCTCGGTGGGCGCGCCCTCCGCCACGCGCGCCCTCGTGCACGACGAGATCTTCGTCTCGGGCGCGGTGGTGCTGGCGACCTGCAACCGCTTCGAGGCCTACCTCGACATCGACGAGCCGCTCACGGGCGGCGAGGCGGTCGCCGTCGAATCCGTCGTCGAGGCCATGGCCGAGGCATCCGGTGTTCCTGCCGACCACCTGCGGGCGTCGGTCGCCGTGCACCAGGGGGCGGATGCCGCGGCGCACCTCTTCGCGGTGACCAGCGGCCTCGAGTCGGTCGTGGTCGGCGAGGACGAGATCTCGGGTCAGGTGCGTCGCGCGCTCGACGCCGCGCGGGCCGAGGGCATGACCAGCAGTGAGCTGGAGCGGCTGTTTCAGAAGGCGACCCACACCAGCCGCGGCGTGCGCAACCGCACCCAGCTGCGCGGCGCGCATCGTTCCCTCGTCCGCCTGGCGCTCGAGCTCGCCTCCAGTCGCATCGCGGACTGGGCCGAGGCCCGAGTCGTCGTCGTCGGCACCGGCCGCTACGCCGGGCGCACCGTCGACGCGCTGCGCGCTCGCGGCGCCGCCGACATCCACGTCTTCTCGCCGTCGGGTCGTGCCGAGGCGTTCGCCGCCAAGCACGGGCTCGTGCCGGTCACCGACTTCCGCGCCGCCGCGGCCGCCGCCGACGTCGTCATCACCTGCACCGCCGATGCGGTCGTGCACGCCGAGGCCTTCACGCCCGGTCACCGCGTGCTCGTCATCGACCTCGGCCTGCCCCGCAACGTCGACCCCGAGGTCGGCCGGGTCGAGGGCGTCGAGCTGCTCGACCTCGAGACGATCCGCCTCCACGCGCCGCTCGCGGAGTTCAATGCGCACGCAGATGCGCGCGCGATCGTCGGCGATGCGGCGACCGAGTTCCACGCCGACCGTGCGGCGGGCCCCG
>NZ_RRYE01000384.1 GCF_004010105.1 Microbacterium sp. CPCC 204701 | reverse complement strand
CGGGTCACCCCAACGCGATGACGCTCGAAGCCTGGAGCTCGCCCGACGATGGGCCCGTGCGCGCACTCGCCGGCGCCACGGGCGTACGCGAGACCGGCGTCGCCCTCGCGCCGGCCGCGGCGGTGCCGGTGACGACGGATGCCGGACTCCTCGCCCGCGAGACGTACTACTCCGTCGGCGGCGGGTTCATCCGCCGTGAGGCTCCTTCGACACGCTCCGGGACCGGGCACGCGCAGACACATGCGTACCCGCTCGCGTTCGCGAACGCCGAGGAGCTGCTCTCCCTGTGCGACGAGCGCGGGCTCACCATCGCCGAGGCCGCGCGACTCAACGAGGCGGCCGTGCGCAGCGACGAGCAGATCGCCGAGGGGCTCGACGCGATCTGGGACGCGATGGCCGCCTGCGTGAACGCCGGACTGCACGCCGACGGCGTCCTGCCCGGAATGCTGGGGGTGAGGCGCCGGGCTGCGGCGATCCGCGTGCAGCTCGAGGCCGCCGAGGCCGATGGCCGGCGCGAGCTGCCGGGTGAGTGGCTCGGCGCGTTCGCGCTCGCGGTCAACGAGGAGAACGCTGCCGGCGGGCGCGTCGTCACCGCGCCGACGAATGGCGCCGCGGGCATCGTGCCGGCGGTCGCGATGTACTGGTGGCGCTTCCTCGCCGACTCCGGGCTCGGCGCCGGCAACGCCGTCACGCCCTACGGCGAGCTCGTCGGGAGCGCCCTGCTCGGCTACCACGGGCACGCCGTCGCACCCGACGAGGCGGTGAACTGGGATGAGGAGCAGGTGGCTGAGGCGAACCGCCGCCGAGGCATCCGTCGGTTCCTCCTCACTGCGACCGCGCTGGGCTCGCTGTTCAAGGCGAACGCCTCGATCTCGGGCGCCGAGGGCGGCTGCCAGGCCGAGGTCGGCTCGGCGTGCGCGATGGCGGCGGGCGGGTTGACCGCGGTCATGGGAGGCACCAACCGGCAGATCGAGAACGCCGCCGAGATCGCGATGGAGCACCACCTCGGCCTCACGTGCGACCCCGTCGGCGGCCTCGTGCAGATCCCGTGCATCGAGCGCAATGCGATCGCCGCGTCGACGGCGGTCACCGCTGCGCGCCTCGCCCTGCGCGGCGACGGCAGCCACTACGTCTCGCTCGACACCGTCGTCGAGACCATGCGCCAGACCGGTATCGACATGTCGCACAAGTACAAGGAGACGAGCGAGGGCGGCCTCGCCGTCAACGTCATCGAGTGCTGACCGTTCATCGACGCCCTCGGGTGTTGCGCTGCGGGGTGATTCAAGTGTCGCAACACGCCGAGTCGGGGTCGGATGCCGCGTGTCGCGCCCCCCGAGCGTGGCGGTCCTTCCTCGGGGCCGCGTGGCAGGCGGATCCGGGTGGCGGAACACGCGGGATGGCGTGGAGGATGCCGCGTGTCGCGCCACCCGAGCGTGGCCTCGGGGCCGCATCGGATCGTGGCGTCGTCGGTCACGGGCGCCATCCTCGGCGTTGGAGGACGGACCGCACGATGCCCACCCCGCGTCGATCTGCCCCGAGCACGTGGGCCGAGGTGAGTCTGACCACCTCCCAGCCCTCAGCGACGTATGCGGCATACTTCTCGATGTCGCGGTTCCACTGTTTGCGGTCGGTGCGGTGGTGGTCGCCTTCGATCTCGACAGCGGTCCGAAACTCCGGGAACACGATCTCCGTGATTCCCAGAAGAACGCCGCCGCCGTCGCGGATCTCGACGTCGAGCTCGGGCGTCGGAAGGCCGGCGGCTGCGGCATCCAGCCGGAACTCCGTTTCGAGCGGCGAGGCGCTGCCCACCCGGATGAACGGCAGAGCCTCGCGCAGACGGGCTATTCCGCGGCGCCTGCCCGCCAAGACAGCACGCGCGAGATCCTCGAGCGTGGCCATGTTCCCGCCCGGGATGAGTGTGCCGCTTCGGTCTCGCGGAACGCGCACGATCTGGTCGCCGAGCGCGACGAGCTGCCGCACGCCGAGCTCAGCCCCGAGCATGGCCCAGGTCGAGGGGGCGTCCGTCGTTCGCACCCCGGCGTGCTCCCGAACGCGCACAAGATGCGGTGCGACCTTGACACCTCGGATGCCTCGACCCCGCGGCGCTCGCGACGGTGCGAGCACGCCCACCTCGAGCGGGGCACCCGGTCCCACCCACAACCCGAGATGCACCGCTGCCGAGCGCCCCACGAGGAACGCGTGCGGCTGCATCGTGCATGCGTAGGCCTGGATCTTGCTTCGCTCGCACAGTCCCGCGATGTCGTCGATGGAGAGGTCGTCATCGAACTCGGGTGAGCTGGTGAATCGCCTGACACCGTGGAACGGTGCCTCGAGGTCACCGGCCTGCAGGCGTCCGGACGACACGCCCGCACTGCGCGCGGCGGCGACCGAGAAGACGCGTCCGAGGTGCGACGGAAGAGGCGAAATCCGAGGAGGCATCCCCTGACGATGTCCTACGGCGGTGGGTGGTGGCCTGTCGACTGTCGATCTGTGGATGGCCCCATTCCTCACCCGGGTGTGGAGAAGCCGCCGCGCGGTGCTCGCGGCGGCTCGTTGGGGGGTCGCGACACGCGGCAGGTCGCAACCGACGCCGCGTGTTGCGACCCGGCAGCACCCGCGCGGTGCTCGCGGCGGTTTGCGAGGGTGGCGCGACACGCGGCAGGTCGCGGGGGAATCCGCGTGTTGCGGCCCGCGAGCAGACTCAAGGGCGGGCGG
>NZ_RRYE01000383.1 GCF_004010105.1 Microbacterium sp. CPCC 204701 | reverse complement strand
GCCGGGCTCGTCGCCTCCGGCGCCGTCGCGCGGGCCTCGTACGACAGCATCCCTTCCCCCGCGGCTTCGACAGAACAGGACATCTGACGGACGCAGGACGATAACCCGCGGAACATCCTGCCTTCGCCAGATGTCCTGATCTGAGCAATGAGCAATGAGCAATGAGCAATGAGCAATGGGCAGTGAACGACGGACGAACCGAAGACGACCGACTCGAAGGAGAGCATCCATGAGAACCGCATCAGAGACCCGAAGCGTCCGCGCGCCGCGCGGCGCGGAGCGCACGGCCAAGAGCTGGGGCGCCGAGGCCGCCAAGCGCATGCTGATGAACAACCTCGATCCCGAGGTCGCCGAGCACCCCGAGGACCTCGTCGTGTACGGCGGCACCGGCCGTGCCGCCCGCAGCTGGGAGGCGTTCGACGCGATCGTGCGCACGCTCGACGAGCTCGAGCCCGACGAGACGCTGCTCGTGCAGTCGGGCAAGCCGGTCGGCGTCTTCCGCACGCACGAGTGGGCGCCGCGCGTGCTCATCGCGAACTCGAACCTCGTGGGCGACTGGGCGACGTGGCCCGAATTCCGCCGTCTCGAGCAGCTCGGCCTCACGATGTACGGGCAGATGACCGCGGGATCGTGGATCTACATCGGCACCCAGGGCATCCTGCAGGGCACGTACGAGACCTTCGCCGCGGTCGCGCGGTCGCTCGGCCGCGTGGATTCGACGGGCTCAGCGGCCGGACTGGAGGGTACGCTCACCCTCACCGGCGGCGCGGGCGGCATGGGTGGCGCCCAGCCGCTCGCCGTGACCCTCAACGGGGGAGCCGTGCTGATCGTCGACGTCGACGAGTCGCGCCTCGCCCGCCGCGTCGACCACGGCTACCTCGACGAGTACACGACCGACCTCGATGCCGCCGTGGCCCGCGTCGCCGCCGCGAAGGCGGCGGGCGAGGCGCGGTCCGTCGGCGTGGTCGGCAACGCCGCCGAGGTGTTCCCCGAGCTGCTGCGACGTCACACCGCCGGAGAGCTCGCGGTCGACATCGTGACCGATCAGACGAGCGCCCACGATCCGCTTGCCTATCTTCCGCTGGGCGTCGCGTTCGAGGACTGGAAGGCCGAGGCATCCGCCGATCCCGAAGCGTTCACGCGCCGCGCCCGCGAGTCGATGGCAGCGCAGGTGGCCGCGATGGTCGGATTCCAGGATGCCGGCGCCGCGGTCTTCGACTACGGCAACTCGATCCGCGCCGAGGCGCAGCTGGGCGGCTTCGAGCGCGCGTTCGAGTTCCCCGGTTTCGTCCCGGCGTACATCCGGCCGCAGTTCGCCGAGGGTCGCGGGCCCTTCCGGTGGGTGGCGCTGTCGGGAGATCCCGACGACATCCGCAAGACCGACCGTGCCGTCATGGAGCTGTTCCCCGACGACGCCGGGCTGGTGCGGTGGCTCGAGAAGGCCGGCGACGCGGTGCACTTCGAAGGGCTTCCCGCGCGCATCTGCTGGCTCGGGTACCAGGAGCGGCACCTCGCAGGCCTGAAGTTCAACGAGATGGTCGCGTCGGGCGAGCTGTCGGGCCCGATCGTCATCGGCCGCGACCACCTCGACGCGGGCTCCGTCGCGTCGCCGTACCGCGAGACCGAGGCGATGGCCGACGGCTCCGACGCGATCGCGGACTGGCCGCTGCTGAACGCCCTGCTCAACACGGCCTCCGGCGCAGCCTGGGTGTCGATCCACCACGGCGGCGGTGTCGGCATCGGCCGCAGCATCCACGCCGGGCAGGTCACGGTCGCCGACGGCACCGCGCTCGCCGCAGAGAAGCTCGAGCGCGTGCTCACCAACGACCCGGGCACCGGCGTCATGCGCCACGTCGACGCGGGCTATGAGCGGGCGAAGGAGGTCGCGCGCGATCGGGGCCTGAAGGTTCCGATGCTGTGAGCGCTGCGATCCTCGTCCTCCGCGCCCCTCTCAGCCGGCATGTGCGCATTTCGTTCACGACGGCGCCGCTGGATGGCCGAGAGTGGGAGACGACCGCGAGAAGCCGGGACATGAAGGGGGGATGCCGTGACCGCGACGCTCATCACGAACATCGGCGAGCTGACCACCAACGTCGGCCGCGACGGCGACCCGTGCGGAACGCTGCGCGAAGCCGCCGTGCTGATCGAAGGCGACCGAATCGGGTGGGTGGGTGGCGCGGCGGATGCCCCGGCATCCGGCCTTGCGGACCTCGCCGTCGTCGACGCACGCGGCAGCGCCGTCGTCCCGGGCTTCGTCGACAGCCACACGCACCTCGTGTTCGGCGGAGACCGTGCCGACGAGTTCGAGGCGCGCATGGCCGGCACGCCGTATGCGGCGGGCGGCATACGGCGCACGGTCGCCGCGACGCGCGCCGCCTCCGACACGGAGCTGCGGGCGCGACTGCGCGGCTTCGTCGACGAACTGCACGCCCAGGGCACGACGACGTTCGAGATCAAGACCGGGTACGGGCTCACCGTCCGCGACGAGGAGCGGCTCGCGCGGCTCGCGGCCGAGGTGACGCCCGAGGTCACCTTCCTCGGCGCGCACGTCGTGCCGGCCGAGTACTCGGAGCGGCGCGACCAGTACGTCGAGCTCGTATGCGACGAGATGCTTCGCGCCGTCGCCCCCCACGCCCGGTGGGTCGACGTCTTCTGCGAACGGGGTGCGTTCACGCCCGACGAGGCGCGGCGGGTGCTCGCGGCGGGTGCCGCGCGCG
>NZ_RRYE01000382.1 GCF_004010105.1 Microbacterium sp. CPCC 204701 | reverse complement strand
CGCGCGCCGACGTGCACCGCCGTCGCGCCCACTCCGACGCGATCGTCGTGGGCACCGGCACGGTGCTCGCCGACGACCCTGCCCTCACGGCTCGCGCTCCGGACGGCTCGCTGCTCGCTCAGCAGCCGGTGCCCGTGGTGCTGGGCACCCGCGAGGTGCCAGGCGGCGCCGCTGTGCACCGCCATCCCCGCCCGATCCTGCAGTATGCCGGCGACGACCTGCGCGCGGTGCTGGAAGATCTCGGCATCCGCGGCGTGCAGCGCGTCTTCGTCGAAGGCGGACCGACCGTCGCGGCGTCGTTCGTGCGCGAGGGGCTCGCCGACGAACTGCTCGTCTACGTGGCGCCGATGCTGCTCGGCGGCGACATGCTCGCGCTGCGCGACATCGGCGTGCCGACGATCGCACAGGCGCGACGGCTCGCGGTGGCGAGCGTCGAGACCCTCGGGGACGATCTGCTCATCGTCGCCACGCCCGTGCGAGAGACTGCGAGCGCCGGCAGCCCGCGGTCCTCCGCGGCGCACGGACGGCAAGAAGGAGAAGGCTGATGTTCACCGGAATCGTGGAAGAGATCGGCGAGATCACCGCCGTCGAGCCCTCGGGCGACGGCGTGCGCGTGACCGTGCGAGGACCGAAGGCGGTGGCGGATGCCGCGCACGGCGACTCCATCTCGGTGAGCGGCGTGTGCCTCACGGTCGTCGACCAGGGCGACGACTCATTCACGGCCGATGTGATGAAGCAGACCCTCGACATGTCCACGCTGGCCGGCGTCGCCCCCGGTCGCCCCGTCAACCTCGAGCGGGCCACGGTGGCGCACGGGCGCCTCGGTGGGCACATCGTGCAGGGCCACATCGACGGGACCGGCGAGGTGCTCGACGTGCGCCCCGGTCAGCAGTGGCGCGTGCTGCGCATCTCGCTGCCTGCCCATCTCGCCCCTCTCGTGGTCGACAAGGGATCGATCGCCGTCGACGGCGTCTCGCTCACCGTGAGCGCTGCGAGCGCCGCCCCTTCGAACACGGTTGCTGAGCCCGTGTCCCCGGTTGCTGAGCGTGTCGAAGCATGGTTCGAGGTGTCGCTCATCCCCGAGACCCTCGCCGCCACCACCCTCGGCGAACGGGTACCCGGCGACCGCGTGAACCTCGAGACCGACATCCTCGCCCGCCACGTGCAGCGATTGCTTTCCTTCGCGGCTCCGGCCGTACCCGCGCTCCGCGAGGGAACGCTCGCCCCCTCGGCCGCGGCGGCGGCCCCTGGACTCCCCGCGGCTGCGGCCGCTCCGACGGAAGGACGCTCGGAATGAGCCTTGCCACGATCCCCGAGGCCATCGAGGCGCTGCGCGCCGGTCGGCCCGTCATCGTCGCCGACGATGAGAACCGCGAGAACGAGGGGGATGTCGTGCTCTCGGCGCAGCTGGCCACACCCGAGTGGGTCGCGTGGACAGTCCGCTGGACGAGCGGGTTCCTGTGCGCGCCGATGCCCGCCGAGTGGGCGGACCGCCTCGACCTGCCGCCGATGGTCGAGAACAACGAAGACGCCCGCGGTACCGCTTACACCGTGAGCGTCGACGCCGCCGACCGGATCTCGACCGGCATCAGCGCTGTCGACCGCTCGCACACGCTCAATGTCCTCGCCGATCCCACCTCGACGCCCGCCTCGGTCATCCGCCCCGGCCACATCCTGCCGCTGCGCGCCGTGGACGGCGGCGTGCGCGAGCGGGCCGGCCACACCGAGGCCGCGGTCGAGCTCATGCGGCTCGCCGACCTCGCGCCCGTCGGCGTCATCGGCGAGGTCGTCGCGGAGGACGGCAGCATGATGCGGCTCCCGGGACTCGAGGAGCTCGGTGCCCAGTACGACCTCGCAGTCATCACGATCGAGCAGCTCATCGCCTATCTCGACGAGCACGAGCCGCGCGACCCCGCTGCGCGGCCTGTCCACAGGCGGCGCGTGAGCCTGCGCGCCGAAGCGCGGGTGCCGACGTCGCACGGCGAGTTCCGGTTCCTCGCGTACAAGGATCGCGTGACCGGCACCGACCACATCGCGGTGGTGTCGGGCGAGCTCGACGGCGCACCGCTCGTGCGCGTGCACTCCGAGTGCTTGACCGGCGAGGCGTTCGGCTCGCTCAAGTGCGAATGCGGTCCGCAACTGGATGCGGCGCTCGACGCGATCGAACAGGACGGCGGCGTCGTCATCTACATGCGCGGTCACGAAGGGCGGGGCATCGGGCTGATCAATAAGCTTCGTGCGTACTCGCTGCAGGAGCGCGGGCTCGACACCGTCGACGCCAACCTCGCGCTCGGCCTTCCCGCCGACGCCCGTGACTATGCGGCGGCCGCCGGCATCCTCGCCGATCTCGGCATCGAAAGGGTGCGCTTGCTGACGAACAACTCCGACAAGGCCAATCAGCTCCGCGACCTGGGCCTCGACATCGTCGAGCAGGTTCCGCTGCTGGTGGGCGTGGGGCCGAACAACCACCAGTACCTGACGACGAAGCGCGATCGCATGGGGCACCTCATCGCCGAGGAAGATCTCGCCGACGCGCTCGCCCATCTCCACGAAGGAGCCGAGCGTTGAGCGGCAAGGGAGCACCCCAGGTCACCGGACCGGTCGACGGCCGCGGCCTCGACATCGTCGTGATCGCGGGCGAATGGCACGAGCAGATCACCGACGGGCTCATCGCGGGAGCGCAGCGCGCGCTCGACGCGGCGGGCGCGACGTGGCGGCTCGTCCGCGTG
>NZ_RRYE01000381.1 GCF_004010105.1 Microbacterium sp. CPCC 204701 | reverse complement strand
CCCAGCACCACGGGCACCGGCTGCTGAGCGAGCAGCGAGCCGTCCGGAGCGCGAGCCGTGAGGGCAGGGTCGTCGGCGAGCACCGTGCCGGTGCCCACGACGATCGCGTCGGAGTGGGCGCGACGGCGGTGCACGTCGGCGCGCGCCGCCGGTCCGGTGATCCAGCGGCTCGTGGCATCCGCTGCCGCGGCGCGGCCGTCGAGGCTCTGCGCCCACTTGACCGTGACGTGCGGGCGCCCGAGTCGCTGCACGGTCATCCACGAGTCCAGGAACTGCTCGGCTTCGTCGGCGAGGACGCCGGCCTCGACCTGGACACCCGCGGCGCGCAGGCGATCGCCGCCTCCCGAGGACCGGACGCCGGGGTCGGAGACCGCGTACACGACGCGTGCCACGCCCGCGCCGATGAGCGCTTCGGAGCACGGGCCGGTGCGCCCGGTGTGGTTGCACGGCTCGAGTGTCACCACGGCGGTCGCGCCGCGGACGTCAGCGGGGGACGCCTTCGACAGGGCGTCGACTTCGGCGTGCGGGGTGCCGGCGCCGCGATGCCACCCCTCGGCGAGCACGCGGCCGTCGGGCGAGAGGAGCACGGCACCGACCTGCGGGTTCACGCCGCGCGGGCCGTTGCGGGCGATCGCCAGCGCCCGACGCATCGCGTCGTGCTCCGTCGTGCTCACCATGTCCTGCCCCTCGTCTCGTTCTGGACGGTCCGGGGCACGGGAAGCCGGCGGCGCGATGGACGCCGCCCGTGCTGCCTCCCATCCGGACTGGCGGCAGAGCTCGTCGTTTCGACCTCTGTCGCATCACCGTCGGTTCCGGAATTCCACCGGATCGGCCGCGGCTGCATCCGATTCGGATGCTAATGCCTTGGCTCGCGGACTGTCACCGCCGGTTCGGATTCTCACCGACCCCGGAGCACGTTGATGCTCACGAGTCTAGTCAACGCGGCATCCGTCGATTCATTCCATGTCTGCGAATGAAGTCGGCGCGCATGCGCGGCCTGCGGTATGGTGTCGGCGTGGCGACGTAGCCTGGAGAGGGGACGGTGAGGCGATGACCACTGCACGCGAACGACGCGGATCCGCTGGGCCGAGGCGCGGATTCGAACGGCTGACGGAACGGCCGTACGCCGATGTGCTGATCATCGGCGGGGGCGTCAACGGGCTCGCGACCTTCCGCGACCTCGCGATGCAGGGCGTCGATGTGGCGCTGGTCGAGCGCGGCGACTTCGTGAGTGGAGCGTCGGCGGCGTCGTCGCACATGATCCACGGGGGCATCCGCTATCTCGAGAACGGCGAATTCCGGCTTGTCCACGAGGCCGTCACCGAGCGCAACGCGCTGCTGCGCATGGCGCCGCACTACGTCCGTCCGCTGCAGACGACGATCCCGATCTTCGCCACGTTCTCGGGCGTGCTCTCGGCGCCGCTCCGATTCCTCCGTCACGGCGCGGGCAAGCCCCGCGAGCGGGGCGCGGTGCTCATCAAGATCGGGCTCGTGATCTACGACTCGTTCTCGCGCGGCGGCGGGCTGTTCCGCAAGGGCACGGTGCCGCGTCACACATTCCATGGACGCAAGCGGTCGCTCGCACAGCTGCCGCGGCTGAATCCCGAGGTGAAGTACACCGCCACGTACTGGGACGCATCGCTTCACGACCCCGAGCGTCTCGCGCTCGATGTGCTGCGCGACGGGCTGGCCGCAGGGGGCGAGCGGGCACGCGCCGCGAACTACGCGGCGGCGGTCGGCGTGCACGATGGCAAGGTCGTGATCCACGATGCCGCGACCGGCGCCGAGACGCCGTTCGCGGCATCCGTCGTGATCAATGCCGGCGGCCCGTGGACCGACCTCACCAACCTCGCGCTCGGGGACCCGACCCGCTACATGGGCGGGACGAAGGGCTCGCACATCGTGCTCGACCACCCCGCGCTGCTGGCGGCGACCGGCGGGCGCGAGCTGTTCTTCGAGAACGAGGACGGCCGCATCGTGCTCATCTACCCCCTCAAGGGGCGGGTGCTCGTGGGCACCACCGACCTCGAGCACGACATGCGCGACCCCGTCGTGTGCACCGAGGCCGAGGTCGACTACTTCGTCGACGTCGTCTCGCAGGTGCTGCCCTCGATCCCGGTGGACCGCTCGCAGATCGTCTACCGCTTCTCGGGTGTGCGACCTCTGCCCGGCCATGGCGATCTCGCCCCGGGGTTCGTCTCGCGCGACTACCGCATCGAGTCGGCGCCGCTCATCGGCGGGGATGCCGAGGTGCTCAGCCTCGTCGGAGGCAAGTGGACGACGTTCCGGGCCTCGGCCGAGCACCTCGCCGATCGCGCGCTCGCGTCGCTGTCGCAGCCCCGCCGGCGTTCGACCAAGGGCGTGCCGATCGGCGGCGGCAAGGGATTCCCGACCACCGAGAGGGCGCGGCAGCAATGGGTCGCCGCCCACGCGGTCGACCTGCCGACCGCACGCGTCGCGACGCTGCTCGACCGGTACGGCACGGTCGCGGCATCCGTCGTCGACGCGATCGCCGCGGACGACGCCGACGCGCCCCTCGACCACGCGCCGACGTACAGCAGCGGCGAGCTGCGTCACCTCGCGTCGACCGAAGCCGTCGTGCATCTCGACGACGTGCTCATGCGGCGCACGAGCATGGCGTTCACCGGCGGCGCGACGACGGATGCCGCGACCGAGGTCGCCGAGGCGATCGCGCCGGTGCTGGGCTGGGACGCCGCGCGGGTCTCGGCCGAGGTCGAGCGCGGGCTCGCCGCCGTCCGTGCGGCCGAA
>NZ_RRYE01000380.1 GCF_004010105.1 Microbacterium sp. CPCC 204701 | reverse complement strand
GTCGCCCGGCGTGAAGTTCGGCGACGCCGAGCTCGTCGGCGTGCCGCGGATCCTGATCGTCGGCCGCGGGGCGGCAGACGGCCAGGTCGAGCTGTGGGACCGCCGCACCGGCGACCGCGAGGTCGTGGCGGCCGCGGATGCCGTCGCCCGCCTAGGCGCGCGCCCCTAGCTCCGGGTTCGATCCGGGTGCCCGCCCCGCTGCGCGTCGGGCCGTCGGTGCGGCATCCTGATCGGACGGGGTGACTCCCGGATCCGGGACGAGCCTGCCGTCGCGGTGAGCGCAAGGAGATCGATCATGAGCCGGTTCCTCCTCACCACGATGCCGTTCACGGGCCATGTCGGCCCGATGATCGCGGTGGCGCGCGAACTCGTGGGGCGCGGTCACGACGTTCGCTTCTACACGGGCTCGCGGTTCCGGCACCGGGTGGAGGCATCCGGGGCACGTCTCGTGCCGTGGCACGAGGCGCCCGACTTCGACGAGAACGATCTCGCCTCGACCTTCCCGCGGCTTGTCGGCGAGAAGGGCATGCGACAGCTCCTGGTTAACGTCGCCGACTGCTTCATCGCCACTGCGCCCGCACAGGTCTCCGACCTCGACGCCGAATGGGAGCGCGAGCCGTGGGACGTGCTCGCCGCCGACGAGACCTCGATCGGCGCCGTGCTGTTCAGCGAGCGCAAGGGGATGCCGTGGGCCACGGTGTGCGTGCTGCCGCTGAACCTCCCGGGGCCGGCCGGTCCGCCGAGCGGCATGGGCATCCGCCCCGGCACGAACCCCGTGACCAAGGTCCGCGACGCCGCGCTGCGCGGGCTTGTGCCGCTCATCTCACGGCCTTTGACGAAGCCGCTCGCGCAGGCGCGTCGCGCTGTCGGTCTCGTGCCCGACGGGCGCACGATGGACCGCCTCGTCTTCTCGCCCACCTTGATCGTCGCGAGCGGCTCGCCGCTGCTCGACTACGGTCGTACGGACCGGCCGCCGCATCTGCGCTTCGTCGGCGCGTTCGGATCGCCCGTCGCCTCGACCGTGCTTCCCGAATGGTGGGACGAACTGCAGGAGCGGCGCGTGGTGCTGGTCACCCAGGGCACCCAGAACATCGATGCCGATGACCTCATCCGTCCGGCGCTCGAGGCGCTGGAGGGCCGGGAGGTGATCACGGTGGCGACGACGGGGGTGACCGGTCAGGACTCGCTTCCGTTCCCGGTGCCCGCCAACGTTCGCGTCGGCGGCTTCCTGCCGTTCGCCGACCTGCTGCCGCACGTCGATATCGCGATCACGAACGGCGGCTGGGGGAGCACGCTCGCGGCTCTCTCCCACCGCATCCCGCTCATCGTCGCCGGAGGCGACCTCGACAAGCCCGAGGTGGCCGCCCGCGTCGCCTGGTCCGGCGCGGGCGTGAACCTTCGCACCGGGACGCCGACACCGGCGGCCGTGGCCGCGGCCGTGGATCGCGTGCTGGGGGAGGAGTCGTTCCGGGATGCCGCATCCCGTGTGGCCGCGGAGCTTCGCTCGCTCGGCGGCGCCAGCCGTGCTGCCGATCTGCTCGAGGGTGCGCTCTGAAGCCCCGCCGAGCGCTCCGTGGTCCCGCCCGCAGGCAGAGGCGCCGCGCCGGAATGTCGCCGCGGACTACCTCGCGGCGCGTGGGCATGCGACGCTGGCATCATGGCCTCCAGCGACACCGGGACCGTCCCGCATTCCGTCACCGACGAGCTGCGTGCCACGATGGCGGCGGCGGGGATCACCCAGAACGTCGACCTGGTCGCGCGGATCCTCGTGACCGGCGTCGGGCTGGGTCTCGACGCGGCGAGCCGGCTCGACCTCAAGATCACCACGGCGGCGCTCACCGAGATGCGCGCGGCCTTCCGCCTCTTCGCCCCCTACGCGGGAGTGCCGAAGGTGACGATCTTCGGGTCTGCGCGCACGCTCCCTGACCAGCACGTATACCGGGCCGCCGCCGAGGTCGCCCGCGCCCTGGCGGAGAAGGGGTGGATGGTGGTGACCGGCGCGGGCCCCGGCATCATGCAGGCCGCGGCGGAAGGGGCAGGGCCCGAGCGGTCGCTCGGGGTCTCGATCCGCCTGCCGTTCGAGGAGAAGCCGAACGCGGTGATCGCCGAGAACGCCCGCAACGTCGCGATGAAGTACTTCTTCACCCGCAAGCTCATGCTCGTGAAGGAGTCGCACGGGTTCGTGTGCGTGCCGGGCGGCTTCGGCACCCTGGACGAGCTGTTCGAACTGCTCACGCTGCAGCAGACCGGCAAGGCCGAGCCCACGCCGATCGTGCTGCTCGACGAGCCCGGCGGCACGTTCTGGCACGGTCTGCAGCGGTTCGTCGAGGGCGAGCTCGTGACGAATCGAGTGATCTCGCCCGACGACTTCGATCGTGTGCTCGTCACGGACTCTGTGGAGGCCGCGGCTCAGCAGATCACCGACTTCTGGCGCAACTACGACTCGATGCGGTGGGTCGGCGACCGGCTGGTGCTGCGTCTGAAGGCCGCGCCGACGGATGCCGAGGTGGCCGAGCTGAACGAGCGGTTCGGTCGGCTCCTCGCGTCCGGGACGATCGAGCGGAGTGAACCGCTGCGGCCGGAGCGCGAGGACGACGACCGCCTGGACCTGCCGCGACTGGTGCTGCGCCTCGACCAGTTTCAGGTCGGATCGCTGTACCGGCTCATTCGCGCCGTCAGCGAGCTCGGGAGCGCGCCGACCGGACCCACTCGCGCGACCTGACGCGCCGGCGCGCGGTGCGCGACGGCGCTGCGGGCGCCGGCCACGGCATCCGTCGTCC
>NZ_RRYE01000038.1 GCF_004010105.1 Microbacterium sp. CPCC 204701 | reverse complement strand
CAGAACACCGCGCCGGGCCGCAGCGCGCCGCTCGGGTCGAGCAGGGCGGCGCCCTCGGCGGTGAGCTCGCCGGCGGCCTGCCCCGCGACCAGCACCTCGGGGAGCAGCTCCGACACGCGCAGGCCGTAGGCGCGGTCTGCCACCAGCCGGTCGAACTTCTCGATCATGCCGGCGTCGTAGTCGCGGGTCGCCGAGTCGATCGGGAACATGCCCGACGCGTCGCCGATACCGAGCACCTTGCGCCCGGTGAGCATGAAGTGCACGTAGCCCGCGAGCGTCGTGAAGAACCGCACATCGGGGATGTGGGGCTCCTCGTCGAGCACTGCCTGGTAGAGGTGCGCGATCGACCAGCGCAGCGGGATGTTGATGCCGAACAGCTCCGACAGCACCGCCGACGCGCGGTCGGTGTTGGTGTTGCGCCACGTGCGGAAGGCGGTGAGCAGCTCGCCGCCCTCGTCGAACGCCAGGTAGCCGTGCATCATCGCCGAGACGCCGATGGCCTCGAGCTTGTCGAGCGCGACGCCATGGCGTACGCGCACATCGGCCACCAGGTCGGCATACGCGGCCTGGAGGCCCGTCCACACGTCCTCGAGCGAGTAGGTCCAGAGGCGCCCGACGAAGCGGTTCTCCCACGAGTGACTGCCGACGGCGAGCACGGTCGACGGGTCATCGGCGAGGATCAGGCACGCCTTGATGCGGGTGGAGCCGAGCTCGATCCCCAGCACGGCATGGCCGTCGCGGATCGCCGCGGCGACGTCGGTCTGCGACATCCCGGTCATCGCCGTTCGTCTCCGCTCTGCCCGTACACGTTCTGGTACCGGTCGTACAGACGGTCGATCGCGTCCTGCGGGATCGGGACGAGCGGACCCGCCTCACGTGCGAGGTGCACCGTGCGGGCGACGTCCTCGACCATAACCGCGGCCTTGACCGCGTCCTTCGCCGAGACGCCGATCGTGAAGGGTCCGTGGTTCTGCATCAGGACCGCGCGCGAGCGATGACCGCGCAGCGTCTCGACGATGCCGCGGCCGATCGAGTCGTCGCCGATGATCGCGAACGGGCCGATGGGAACGGGCCCGCCGAACTCGTCGGCCATCGCCGTGATGACGCACGGGATCTCTTCGCCGCGCGCCGCCCATGCCACCGCGTAGGTCGAGTGGGTGTGGACGACTCCCCCGACGTCGGGCATGTTCCGGTACACGTACGCGTGCGCGGCGGTGTCGCTCGACGGCGACCGGTCGCTGCCGGGAGTGCCAGGGATGACGTTGCCGTCGAGGTCGCACAGGATCATGTTCTCGGGAGCCAGGTCGTCGTACGACACGCCCGACGGCTTGATCACGAACAGATCGGCGCCGGGAACGCGGCCCGAGACGTTGCCGCCTGTCCAGACCACCAGTCCGTAGCGGACCAGCTCGCCGTGCAGTGTCGCGACGTCCTCGCGGACGGCATCGATCGATGCCTGGATCTCCGGCGTGAGAGCGGCCATCAGCTCGCCCTCCGTCGTGTCAGCACGCGCTGAAGCAGCACGAACACGAGCAGGACCGCCCCGGTGATGATCGTGAGGTACTCGGGGTTGATCGTGCCGTCCTTCGTGATGATGAGGCGCAGCGCCGCGATCACGAACACGCCGACGACCGAGCCGAGCACATAGCCGTAGCCGCCCGTGAGCAGCGTCCCGCCGATGACGACGGCCGCGATCGCGTCGAGCTCCCAGCCGATGCCGGTGACGTTCTGAGCCTTGCCTCCGACTTCCGCCGTATAGACGATCGCCGCCAGACCCGACAGTGCACCCGAGATGATGTAGATCCCGACGCGCGTCCGCGCGACCGGCAGGCCCATCAGCCCCGCCGACGACTCGCTGCCGCCGATCGCGTAGACCGTGCGCCCGGTGCGACTGCGGTGCATGAAGAACATGCCGCCGAGCACGACGAGCACGGCGATGAGCAGGCCGGGCGTGATGGTGAGGTCATTGACCTTGGGTCCATCGAGGATCTTCCAGTCTGTGGCGAGCAGGTGGATCGGCGAGTTCTCGGGGGCCTGCACGGGGGTGGTCGAGAGGATCGAGGCCAGTCCGCGCGCGAGGAACATCATCGCGAGCGTCGCGATGAAGGGCTGCACGCTGAAGTACTGGACCATGACGCCCGCGATCACGCCGAAGAGCGCTCCGCACAGGATCATCAGCAGCATCGAGACCCAGCCGTCGATTCCGATGTTCATGAGCATCACGCCGGCGACCGAGCTGAACGCGACGACCGCGCCGACCGACAGATCGATGCCGCCCGACACGATGACGATCGTCATGCCCACGGCCAGGATGATCGTCGGCGCGAAGCTGATGAGAAGACTCGACATCGTTCCGGCGTGGAAGACCCTGCCGTAGGCGACCTCGGCGTAGATGAGCATGCCGAACAGCAGCACCAGTGCGGCGAGCGTGGGAATCAGTGTCTGATTGCGCTCCCACAGCCGCGACAGTCGCGCGGCGCCGGCGGTGTTCCTGCTCTCCGGCAGGTCGGGGACGGGCGGAACGGCTCCGGCGAGCGTGCGTGTGGAGCTCATGCGACGGCCTCCTTCGAGACGGGTGCCGCCGGTCCCGCTGCGGGCGGCGCGGGGGTGCTGGGCGTGCCCGGCGACTTCGCGCGCCCGAGGGCCCACGAGCGCACTCGCTCGGACTGCAGCAGCACGAGGACGATGATGACGAGAGCCTTGAACGCCGGCGTCGCCGCGGCCGGGATGCCCAGGAAGAGCACGGTCTTGTTGAGGGTTGCGATGAGGAGCGCACCGACCGTCGAACCCACGATCGAGAACTTCCCGCCGGCGAGCGATGTGCCGCCGATGACCACGGCGAGGATCGCATCGAGCTCCATCAGGTTGCCCGTGCCGCCCACGCTGACCGTCATCACTTCCGAGACGCTGAACAGGCCGCCGACCGCGGCGAGCGCGCCCGACAGGATGTAGACGCCGATCAGGATGGGACGAGGACGGATGCCGGCGAGTCGGCTCGCGTGCGGGTTGATGCCGATCGACTCGATCATGAGCCCGAGCGCCGTGCGGCGCATCATCACGGCGATGAGCGTGACGATCCCGATGGCGAGCACGAAGCTCGTCGGAATGCCGAGGATCTGTCCGTTCGCGAGAAGGCGGAACGGCTCGTTGGTGGCGTCGGTGTTCTGTCCGCTGGTGATGACGCGTGCGATGCCGCGCGCGGCGAGCATCATGATCAGCGTGGTGATGAAGGGCTGCAGCCCGACGACCGCGACGAGGAATCCGTTGATCGCGCCGAGGACGATCGCGAGCGCGATGGCGAGGCCGATCGCCGTCAGCATCGCGCCGACCGGCGACGACGCCTCCAGGCCAGAGAGGGTCTGCATCGCGACCGCGCCGCCGACTGCCATCATCGAACCGACCGAGAGGTCGATTCCGCCGGTGGCGATGACGAAGGTCATGCCGAGCGCGATCATGATGATCGGCGCCGAGACCCGCAGGATGTCGAGCACGTTGCCCGTGAGCATCCCGGTCGTCGGGTTGACGCTGATCGCGAGGTATGCCGGATTCTTGATCGAGTTGATCACCAGCAGTACCGCGATGCCCACGATGGCCCAGAACCAGGGCGTGCGCAGCGCGATCTTCACGCGGTTCATGACGCGTTCCCTTCATGGTTGACAGCTGTCTCGCCCCCGACGACCTCTTCGGCGAGGGCCTCGGCGGTCTTCTCCGCCTCGTCGCCGGACTCGGTGGCGATGACCGAGACGATGCTCTCGGCGGTCACTTCGGGTCCGTTGACGACCTCGCCGACCTTCTGATGGTCCTTGAGGATGACGATCCGCTCGGAGAGTCGAACCACCTCCTCCAGCTCGGACGAGATGAAGACGACGCTCATGCCGCCCTCGGCGAGTTCGGCCACGGTTTCCTGGATGTCGGCCTTGGCACCGACGTCGATGCCTCGCGTGGGCTCGTCCAGAAGGAGCAGATCGGGGTTGGTGGCCAGCCACCGGCCGAGCAGCACCTTCTGCTGGTTCCCCCCGGACAGCAGGCGGATGGGACGGTCGGGGTCGTTCGGCCGCACGCTGAAGCGCTCCATGTAGGTCTTCACCAGCTGGTCGACCTCTCGAGCGGGCACCCGGCGGAACCAGCCGCGGCGCGCCTGGACAGCGAGCATGATGTTCTCGCGGACGCTCAGATCGCCGACGATGCCGTCGTCGCGACGGCTCTCGGTCGAATAGGCGATGCCTTGTGAGAGACCGGCGACCGGCGAGCCCAGCGAGACCTTCTTGCCGCGGATCCGGGTCGTCCCCGTGTCGGCCTTGTCGGCACCGGCGATGAGCCGAGCGAGCTCGGTGCGGCCGGCCCCGAGGAGCCCTGCGAATCCGACGACCTCACCGGCGTGGATTTCGAGATCGGTGGGCTCGATCGCTCCCTTGCGGCCGAGGCCCTCGGCGGCGAAGAGCGCAGTGACGCTGCGGTCGCGCTGATGAGTCTGACGATTCGAGCCGAGGGCTCGGAGAGCTTCGAAGTCCTTGCCGATCATCTTCGAGATGAGCTGGGTGCGATCGAGATCGCGCTTGAGGTACTCGCCGACGAACTTGCCGTTGCGCAGGACCGTGATTCGGTCGCTGATCGCGTACACCTGGTCGAGGAAGTGCGAGACGAAGAGGATCGCGACGCCTTGGTCGCGAAGTCGGCGGATGACGCCGAACAGCACCTCGACCTCAGTCGCGTCGAGGCTCGAGGTCGGCTCGTCGAGGATGAGCACCTTCGAGTCGGTGACCATGGCGCGGCTGATGGCGACGAGCTGCTGGATCGCGATGGAGATCGACGACAGGGGCGCGCGGGGGTCGAGGTCGCCGAGACCCATCCGGGCGAGCGCCTCGCTGGCGCGGGCGTAGGTCTTGCGCCAGTTGATGCCCGTCCAGTCGTGCACCTCATGCCCGAGCATGACGTTCTCACCGATCGTGAGGTTCGTGCAGAGGTTGACTTCTTGGTAGACGGTGGAGATCCCGGCATCCTGCGCCGATGCGGTGCCGTTGAAATGCCGCACCTGTCCGGCGACGACGATCTCGCCGGAGTCGATCTGGTAGACGCCGGTGAGCGCCTTGATGAGGGTGGACTTACCGGCCCCGTTCTCGCCCATGAGCGTGTGGACTTCGCCGGGAAGCAGTCGGAAGCTGACGTCGTCGAGCGCCTTCACTCCGGGAAAGGTGATGGACGCGTTTCGGACCTCGACGATCGCGATCGGTTCGATCATGGCTTCTTCATTCCTCTGTGCTGCGGGGAACTCGTCAGGGACGGAGACGAGTACGAGCGGGGGCTGCCGGAACGGCAACCCCCGCTCGCATCACTTCTCGTCTAGTCGAGGCTGGGCCGAATCAGAAGCCCTTGCCCTCTTCGATCGCGGCCTGGGCGGCCTCGGGCGAGTTGAAGGTCTCGCCCTCGACGATGATGGTCTTCTCGACCTCCTCGCCGGCGAGGGCGTCGTTGACCGCCTGGACGGCGAGGTCGCCGAAGAAGGGGTTGTACTGAGCGACGAAGCTCAGCTCACCCGCGGCGAGCGCCTCGAGGGCCGGCGTGGTGCCGTCGATCGTGGCGATCTTGACGTCGGTGCCCGGGGTGAGACCGGCGGCCGTCACGGCAGCAGCCGCGCCGATGCCCATCTCGTCGTTCTGGGCGAAGATGAACTGGAGGTCCGGGTTCTCCTTCAGCACGGTCTCGATGACCGACTTGCCCTCGTCAGCGGTCCAGTTGGCGGTCTGCGCGCCGATCTTGTTCCAGCCGTCCTTGCCCTCGATCGCTGCGTCGAAGCCTTCGTTGCGCTCGTTGACGACCGAGAGGCCGGGAACGCCCTCGAGCGTGAAGTAGTTCGCGCCCTCCGGGAAGGTCTCGACAGCCCACTCGCCCACGGTGCCGGCGACGTTCACGTTGTCGGGGGCGATGCGCGTGACGTAGAGGTCATCGCTGGCGTCGACACCGCGGTCGAGCAGGATGACGGGGATCTCGGCCTCCTGGGCCAGGTCGAGCGAGTCCTCCCAGCCGGAAGCCTCGGTCGCGGTCAGGAGGATCACGTCGACCTCGTCGTTGACGAACGTCGCGAACGCGTCGAGCTGCGACTTCTGGTCGGTCGGGCTCGCCGCGGGCGCGTACTTCAGGTCGAAGCCGGCCTCCTGCGTGAACGCGTCCTTGATCGCCTGCTCGTTGGCGTCGCGCCAGCCGCCCTCGGGGCCGACGGCCACGAAGCCGACCGTGGTCAGCTCGTCGCCGGAACCTCCGTCGCCGGTGTCGTTGCCCGCGTCGCCCCCGCCGGCGCAGCCGGACAGGCCGAGCGCGAGAGCGCCGGCGCCGACGAAGCCGATCAGGCCCAGCATCCGCTTCTTGTTTGCCATCTCTTCTCCTCCTTGAGACTCTCCGACACTGCCGGCCAGAGAGAAGTCCCTGTGCCCCAGGCGGGACACTCTCGGGTGTGCTCGTCCATTGTGCGCGCTAACAACATCCCGCGCAACTTGCGTTTCCACATTCGTTACGTCACCGTTACCGCGAACATCACCACGCCCCTGCGAGCGGCGACATCGGATGCCGCAGCCGACGCGCGAGCAGTCCCATGCGAGCCACGAGCCGCCTGCTCAGGAGCGGGGCGCGGCGGTCGAACGACGCACCACCAGACGGGGCTCGATGATGTCGTGCTCCGTCACGTCCTCGCCCTCGATCGCCGCGATGAGGATCTGCAGCGCGAGCGCGCCGAGGGCGGCGAAGTCCTGGCGCACGGTGGTCAGCGGCGGCAGGAAGTGGCGCGCGTCGGGGAGGTCGTCGAAGCCCACGACGCTGACGTCCTGGGGCACGCGCAGCCCGCGCTCGGCGAGTCCGTGGACGACGCCGAGCGCCATCTGGTCGTTCGCGGCGAACACCGCCGTCACCTCGGAGAAGTCGTGCGTCTTGCCGAACGTGTAGCCGTAGTCCGACGTCCAGTCCCCGACCACGGGCGGTGCGATCGACAGTCCCGCGTCGGCGAGCGCGTCGCGCCAGCCCTGCTCGCGCGCTCGCGCGTCGTACCAGTCCAGCGGCCCGGACAGATGCGCGATCGAGCGGTGCCCCAGCTCGATGAGGTGCATGACGGCAGCCATGGCGCCGGCACGCTGATCGACCGCGGCCGTGTGCATCTCGGCATCCGGCTCGGCCTTGATGACGAGGGTCGGGAGCCCTGTGCTCTGCTGGCGCAGAAGATCGAGCGACGAGGCGCGCGGTGCGATGACGCACAGAGCGTCGACACCCTGGGTCACCAGTTCGACCACCCCGGTGTCGATCTTGGACTCGTCGTCGTCCGAGATCGAGAACGCGCTGATCGCGTACCCCGCGTCGCGTGCCGCGCTCTCGATGGCGCGGAGCGTGCTGTTCGGGCCCCACTGCACGGGGCTGTCGACGAGGACGCCGATGCGCATCGCACGCCGCGTCGCGAGGGCGCGCGCGATGGAGCTGCGCGTGTAGTTCATCTCGTCGATCGCGCGCAGCACCCGTTCGCGGGTCGACTCGCGGATGTTCGGATGTCCGTTCAGCACGCGCGAGACGGTCATGTGCGAGACGCCGGCCTGCTTGGCCACGTCATAGATGCTGGGGCGCTGCCAGCCTCGTGTCGCCGGATCAGACACGGGCGATCACCTCGCTCTCTTGCTCTGCACATCGTAGGGGTCGCCCACGCTCGGGAGGGACGACGCCACGACGGGAGCGAGAAGCAGCCAGGACGGACCTGCCAGAGCCGACCCCACCCCGAGGACGGCGCCGTGCGCGAGCGCGTCGGCGGGCGAGTCGCCGGCGGCAGCCTTCGAGGCTGCCGGAGCGGACGTGCCTGGCTTCCCGGGCTTTCCGGGCTTGTCGGGCTTTCCCGGCTTGTCAGGCTTGTCGGGCTTGTCGGGCTTGTCGGGCTTGTCGGGCTTGTCGGGCTTGCCCGGGTGACAGGGATCGGTCGGAGGGCCCGGCTGGCCGGCGTGGCTCGGCTTGCCCGGCTTGTCGGGTTTACCCGGCTTGTCGGGCTTGCCCGGCTTGTCGGGCTTGCCCGGCTTGCCCGGCTTGTCGGGCTTGTCGGGCTTGCCGGGAGGGCCCGAGCATTCGAGCGGGGCGATCTCGACCGAGATCGTCACGCTCCCCGAGTCGGGGTCGGGCTCGTCGGCGGCGGCGGGGGGCGCGGGTGCCACGAGGGCGCCCGCGACGAGGGCCAGGCCCACGACGACAGCGGTGAGCGAAGGGCGACGACGCGTCATGACGCGTCCACCTTCTCGGCCTCGCGACGACCCGCGTCGCGCGCCTCCGCGAGGAGCGCCTCGATCCGGCGGCGGGAGCGGGCTCGGCCGTGCAGCACCGCCCAGATCACGAGCGCGAGGCCCGCGAGGATGATGAGCTGCGGCCACGGCACGGCCCACACCGGGACGCTCGCGACGACGGGGGTGAGTGTCGGGCTCTCCCCCTCCATCGTGACCACGATCGGCGCGAGCGTGACGGTGGTGGGCACCACGAACAGTGGCCACACGTTCTCGACGACGGCCGTGAGAGTGCGCGTGTCGCCAGGGAGCAGTTCTTGACGGATGCCGTCCTCGGCCGGGAAGACGACGCTGCTGCCGCCCGCCTCGACGGCGCCCTCGGCGATGAGTCGCGTGTTTCCCTCGTTCACGACGTCGAAGCTCACCGTGACCTCGCCGGCGCGGAACGGGTTCCACGACATCGCGTACGACGTCGTGAGCACTGTGACCGCGGCGGCCGGGGCGATCTCGCCGGTCACGCGTGTCAGTACGCGGAACCCCACGCGACTCTCGACGCCGACGCTGGTGCCGCCGTCGCCGGTCTGCACCGACAGCACCGAGGCCGTGATCCCGGCGGCGTGGTCGCCCGGCTCGGCGGTCTCGGGCACGGCGATGTCGAACGGCACGACGACCGTCGCGCCGGGGGCGACCGTGACCTCGTCGGGGATCGAGATCCAGGTGCCCGAGCCCACCGACTCCTCATCGGCAGGCAGGATGTCGAACCGGCCGGTGCGGGTGTAGAAGCCGTCCGCAGCGGTGAGCTGGAAGGTCACCTCGTCGTCGCCGACGTTGCGCACCGCGAAGTGATCCGAGACCTTCTCGCCCGGGTCGACATCGAGCTCGACGGCCGTGCGGCCATCGGGCCCGTTCTCATCGGCGGGCGTGACCGACCAGCGGACGGTCGGCTCCTCGGCGACGTCGTCGGTGTCGGCGGCGAAGGCCGGTGCGCTCGCCGACGCGAGCGTCGTCACGAGCGCTGCGGCGAGCAGCAGCCGGCCGATCGCAGAGGTGCGGTGAGGAAGATGGGGCAAGTGCGGGTCCAGACGTCAGGGTCGGGACCGTGCGCGCACGGCCCCGACCCGATTCAACACGATCCGTGGTCGACGTGTCAGTACACGTCCTCCCAGAGGGTCAGCGTCAGCGTGGCCGAGTAGCTGCCCGGCGTGACGTCGGACGGGGTCTTCAGGAAGAGGTCGGCATTCGCGGACCAGGATCCCGTCGGACGCGCATCGCCGGAGTCGAGGCTCAGCGCGAGCAGCTCCTCACCGGTGAGTCCGACGCCGTTGGGGCCGCCGTCGATCACGGTGTCGACCACCGGACCCTCGGCGACCTCGCCCTCGGGAGCCTCGGTGAGCAGGCGCGGCGCCCACCCCAGGTGGTCGGCGGTGATCGTGTCACCGGCGGCCGTCGAGAACGACGACGACTGTCCGGTCACGTACCAGAAGACGCTTTCGGGCACCGTCTCGCGATCGTCGGTCACGGTGACCGTCGGGAGAGCGCCGTTGAACTGGCGCACGTCCTCGGCGGGCGCGTCGCCCTCGGTCAGCGTCGTCGAGTCGCTCGCGACCGACATGGTCAGCGCCCCGACGGGCTCTTCGGGGGTGATCTCGACGTTGACGGCGACGTCCTCGCCCTCGCCGATCTCGTCGGCGATCGCAACACCCGCGACACCGATCAGCATCACGCTGCCGACGACGCCGACCGCCGTGCGAACCAGCAGGCTCTTCTTGTTCATGCGTTCCTCTCCAATCCCCGGACGGCAGCTGTGCCGTCCGAATTCGCGAGCGACCGGACCGTCCGGCCTTCGGGTCTCGCATGGTTCCCAGCCCCAGCCGAAAGGGGAGTCTGCTCGAGCATCTTGCACCTTTGCGTTCGGATCCGACTGCGGATCCACGGGCTCTCCCGGTTGATGTTACCGAGAACAGTTAGCGGAAACAAGGGCACATCACTGACACGTCGCCGCCGCGAACGTCACTGCCGAGCTGGCCTCGACCGGCTCGCCGTCGATGACCGCCGTGGCCTTCACCGACACCTCACCCGCCTCGACCTGCGCCAGGCGGGACGCGAAGACGCTCGATGTCTTCCCGTCCGCGACGAGCGCGTCGACCTGCTTGGCGCCGAACGGCGTCACGATCGACAGTGCGACGGCATGCTCCGACGCGTTGTGCGTCTTCACCACCAGCGACACCTTACCGGCGACGCAGCGCGTCGTCGCCGTGGCGGTCACCTCGAGCGCCGGCTCGAGGGCACCCCGGACGATCTCGATGCGGTACGTCGAACTCGTCGTGTGATCCTGCGCCGTCGACCGGAGCGTGAGCACCGTCGGCTCGCTCCCCTCGTGGAGCTTCACCGTCCGAGGCAGCGAGTCGTCGATCAGCACGTCGCCGACGTGCACGAGACCGCTCGGCGAAGCCGGGTCGGCGTCGAACGTCATCGTCGTCGCGTCGGCCGGGACTGTCGCGGTGTACGAGTACACCCCGTCCGCCAGCTGCGGCTCGAGCTCGGCATCCGCGAATTCGAGCTTCGCCAAATCCGCCTTCGTGTCGTACGTCGTCTTCGACGCGATGTACACGCCGTACACGCCTCCGACGTAGCTTGTGCCGTTGCCCTGGAAGCGCACCGTCACGACCGGGATCTTCTCGCCGTTCTCGTCGAGCACGTACTCGCCGGCCTGGTTGCGCTTGTAGCTGTCGCGGGCGTCGATCCCCTCGATGACGGATGCCGGGATCTCGTCGTACTGGATGTACCAGGTGTTCGAGCCGGCGGCGTTGGTGATGCGTTCGCGCTTGAGGAGCACGTCGTTGACGTAGACGTCGAACGTGCGGCCGTTGTCGCCGCCGAAGTACCGCACGCCCAGGTGGTTCTTCGGCAGGGTGGGGTCGACGATCATGTCGTACTGGAAGTAGGCGTCCGCCGCGATCTGCCCATCGCGGTACGGCTCGCCGAGCCACACGCCGACGCCCGACTTGTTGAACCGGTAGTTCTTGTCGGCCTCGCTGTTGTTGTCGTCGAACGAGGTCAGCGAGTCGATCGTCGTCTCGGCGATGCGCAGCTGCTGCTTGCCCTTGAGGATCAGCTCCTGCGCCTGCGGCGAGTCGGGCTCGACGAGGTTCATGTAGATCGCATACCGCGCGTCGTACAGGCTGTACCACGGCTCGAAGGTCAGCGCTGCGGACGCCGCATCCGTGCCCTGGAGCGTGAAGCGCATGGTCTCGACGCCATTGCCGTTCTCGCCGTCCTCGATGCGCACGAGCTTCTCGGCGATGGCCGCCTTGAACGCCTCGGCGTCGTCGACGACGATGTCGTTGCTCACCGACTTGTCGGCCACGCTCATGCGCACCAGTACGCCGGCGACATAGGTCGCGTCGACGTTCTCACGGTTCAGCTCGGCGGCCAGCAGCACCGGCCCGTAGCGGAACGCCACCCAGTTGGGGTTCTCGGTGGCGTCGTCGACGGTGACCTCGGCCGGCAGCACGTACGTCAGGATGTCGCCCGCCTCGACCTCGACGACCACGTAGCCGTCCTGGGTGAGGGCTGCGGCATCCACCGTCTCGCCGTTGACCGACAGCGACGGCGCCCCCGCGACCCAGCTCGGCACGCGCAGCCGCAGCGTCGTGCCCTCGGCCAGCGCGCCGCCGTCGAGCGATTCGACGGCGTAGGTCACGGTGTCGTCGGCGGGGACGTCGGCGGTCTGCGTGAGGCGCAGGTTGTGCACCTCGGAGGTGTAGACCGATGAGCGGAACATGTTGACGTACACCGACGAGCCCTTGCGGAAGTAGACCGAGTCGCCGAGCTTCGTGAAGCTCTCGGTCGCGGTGCCGTGGTCGCACCAGAACTCGTCGTAGGGGCGCCCGAACACCTTCGCGTACCCTGCCGTCATCGGCTGGAAGTACGTCATCATGCCGGTCTCGGGGTTCTGCTGCGCCAGGATCGTGTTGATGTACGTGTGCTCGTAGAAGTCGGCGTACTTCACGTCAGGGTCGACCTGGAACAGACCCCGCGTGAGCTTGAGCATGTTGTACTCGTTGCACACCTCGGACGTCGAGTTCTCGCCGTAGCCGGAGGTCGTGCCGTTCGTGGCGTGCTCGTAGAGCGTGCCGGGCTCGTGGAAGTGCTCGGAGTGGCTGTTGCCGCCGTTGGCGTAGGAGTGATCGTCGACCACCATCTGCCAGAAGTTCTCGGCGGCCGCGCGGTACATGCCGAGGCTGTTCTTCTCGGCGGCGGTGAGCTGCTCGTACAGATGCGGGTTGTCGGTGAAGACCGTGTAGCGCTTGAGCGCGCCGATCAGCTTCGGGATCGTCGTGTTCGCGTGCTTGCCCGCCAGCACGTCCTGCCCGGCGGCGAGCTGCTGGAACAGTGTCACCTCGTCGAAGTACTCGGCCGCGCGCTTGTGCACGGGGCTCTCGGTGATCGAGTACAGGTCGTACAGTGCCTCGTTCATGCCGCCGTACTCGGTGTTGAGGATCGCGGCGGGGTTGGCCTGGCGCCCTGCCCAGTCGCGCACCCAGGTGCCGAACTTCGACGCGACCGTCAGTGCCTTGGCCGACACATCGGCCGGGGCGTACTCGTGCGCGTGCAGGAGCCCCGCGAGCACCTTGTGCAGGTTGTAGAAGGGCACGAGCAGTCCCCCGCCGCCGCTCGGCAGCACGGTCACCGGGAACGGCGACACGTAGCCGGCGTTGGCGGGGTTCGCCGCCGCGTACGCGGTCTGCGCGCGCTCGACCCCGTCGATCGCCGTGGTGAGCTTCGCGAGCAGCTGAGCCTTGATCGCGAGGTCCGCCTCCGACGCGTACGCCTGCGACAGCGCCGACATGAAGTGGCCGAAGAAGTGGCCCTGGAACCGTGTGCCGGTGGTGCGCTCCCAGCCGCCGTACGGCTGGGCGGTCGTCGGCAAGCCGGCTTGCGTGTAGAACCCGTGCAGGAACCGTTCCGGGTCGAGGCTCAGCAGGTACTCGACCATCTTGCGGTTGCCGTTCACCAGGTACGGATCCTCGAGCAGGACGTCGCCGAGCGCGGTCTCTTCGACGTAGATCGACGTGCTGCTCCCCTCTCGGGGCACAGTCACCTCGAACGTCTTCGTCACCGGAGCACTCCCTCCATACGTGGCCGTGGCGGTGAGGGTGACGACGGCGTCGGCGGACTGGGGACGGATGACGGATGCCTGACCCGAGGCATGAACCGAGATCACGCCCGAATCGGACGAGGCCCACGTGAGGCGCGTGCCGCCCGCCGTCTCGGTCGGCAGCCCGAACGCCGTCGGCGCGGTGGCCGGCACCGACACCGTGTCGAGCGCCGCCTGCGCCACCGTGGCGGGATCGAAGGTGGGATCGTTCTGCTGCGTCAGGGCGACGGCATCCTCGATCGTCGCGGCGCGGCTGTAGAGGGTGTAGTCGTCCATGAGGCCGTTCGCGTGCGCCCCGTTGTACTGCGGTCCGTTGTAGCCCAGCGTCTTGACGGTCGTGCTCTCGCCGTTGATGAGTCCGGTGGCGGTGCCGGTCGCGGGGTACTTGACGGTCGAGACCTGGCGGATGCCGTTGCGGTAGAAGTCCACCCGCTTGGTGGCCTTGTCGTAGCTGGCGACCACGTGGGTCCACTGCCCCGCCGGGAAGAAGTCCGCGCGGGCGGTGTCGACGGCCACCTTGTAGGGCTGTCCGGTCGACGGACCGATCGAGAGCACCAGCGGCGACGTCGCGCTCTCGGACGTGAGGTACCAGCCCTCGGAGTTGTAGGCCAGCTTGCTCCAGGCGAAGACCTGCTCGCCCGTCATCGCCGCATTCGGCTTGTACCAGAACGACACGGTGAGATCGGCGGGCTGGAGGTACGCGGCGGTGCCGAGGCGGATGGCGTTCGAACCGTCGAACGCGAACGCCTGACCGTCGATGCCTTCGCCGAAGCCGGCGGTGCCCTTCTGCATGGTCACGGCGGCGGCGTTGGGCCCGGCATCGGCGAGGTCGCCGTCGAAGCGCAGGTCGAGCACCTTCGCGTCGTCGATGGACGTCGTCGCCGCGGACGCAGCGCTCGCGGTGAAGGTCAGACCACCCGCTGCGAGAACAGCAGCAGTGGCAGCCGCGATGATCCCGCGGGCCGAGGCGGCAGTGCGCACGGTTCGAGGCTTCTTCGACATGAGTGGGCTCCTTTGCTCCCGCCGCGTCGAGGGCAGCGGCGATCCGCACGAGGCGGACCAGACGGACAATTGTTAGCGCGAACTCTTCTGCTCTGTCAACACCGGACGCTACAACCCAGACTCCTTGCTCTTCCATGGAGGTGAGCGCTAACATCCACACACGCGCCTCCCCCACCGGCCAGGCCGAGGGCGCACAGCAAAGGAGCTGGAGTGACATCCCGATCTGAACTGCACCGCGACTCCGCGGCTTCCCCTCGCCGCAGCATCCGTCGCCTGGCAGTCGTCGCGGCCGCCGCTCTGGCCCTTGTCGGCGCCGCGCCGCTGGGAGCGGCGGGTGCCTCCGCCGCCTCTACGGTGCCCACCGACGGCCTCCTCGCGGAGTACGTCTTCGACCAGACGGCCGGCTCGACCGTTCCCAATCGAGTGACAGGCGGTGCCGCGGCCAGCGTCGTCAACGGCGACGACACGCTGTGGACGGGGTCGTCGCTCGTTCTCGCCGGCGGCGCGAAGACCAGCCCGACGGCGAACTGGGTGCGGCTGCCCGACGACATCCTCAGCGGAAAGACGTCTGCGACGGTCACGATCGAGACGAAGCTCGACGCGTCGATGAAGAACAGCTGGAACTTCCTCTGGAACATCGGCAGCGACTCCACGACGCAGTACTACTTCGCGTCCGTGCGCGACAACCCGCGCACGTCCATCACGGCGACCGGAGGCGGCGGCGAGGTCAACGCCCGCGCCGGCACTGCGCTCGATCCAGACCGCTGGTACAGCCTCACCTCGGTGATCGACGGCGCGGCCGGACACATCACGTTCTACGTCGATGGAGTCCAGGTCGCCCGTACGAACACGGCTCTGACGCCGGCATCCGTCACCAACCAGGCCCTCAACGCGATCGGGCGTGCACCGTACCCCGACCCGATGTACAAAGGCGAGGTGTCGACGTTCCGCGTGTACGATCGCGCGCTCAGCGCGCAGGAGGTGCAGGACGTGTCGCTGGCGGATGCCGCGCTGCACGCTGCGTCGCACCAGGAGGCCGCGCAGGCCGTGGTCGACGGTGTCGCGGCGGTGTCGATCGACGAGCCGACGACGATCCTGCCGACCTACGGCGGCCGGGTGTCGTGGACCTCGGACGATCCCGCGATCGAGGTCGGCGCGGACGGCGCGACCGTCACCGTCGACCAGCCCGCCGCCGGCGAGCCGCCCCTCACCGCGTCGCTCACGGCGACCGCGACGGTGCGCGCCGCCACGGCGTCGCGCGA
>NZ_RRYE01000379.1 GCF_004010105.1 Microbacterium sp. CPCC 204701 | reverse complement strand
GGCCCGAACCGGCTCCCCGAGCCGGCTCGGCGGCCCGCGATCCTGCGGTTCCTTGCGCACTTCAACGACACGCTGATCTACATCCTGCTGGGCGCCGCCCTCATCAAGGCGCTCATGGGGGACTGGCTCGACTTCTGGGTCATCGTGGTCGTCGCGATCATCAACGCCGTGGTGGGGTTCGTGCAGGAGGGCCGAGCCGAGAAGGCGCTCGCGGGGATCCGCGGGATGCTGTCGTCCGAGGCCAGCGCGAGGCGCGACGGCGGCTGGGCCACGGTGGCCGCCGCCGATCTCGTCCCGGGCGACGTGATCCGGCTGATGCCGGGTGACAAGGTGCCTGCCGACGTGCGGCTGCTGCAGGCTTTCCAGCTGCGCATCGACGAGGCGGCGCTCACCGGCGAATCGGTGCCCTCGTCCAAGACGACGGATGCCGTCGATCCCGACGCAGGAGTCGGGGACCGCGCCTCGATGGCGTTCTCGGGCACGATCGTGAGCGCCGGGCAGGGCCGCGGCGTCGTGACCGCGACCGGTGCGTCGACCGAGATCGGCCGCATCCAGAGCCTCGCCGACGAGGCCGGAACGCTCGCGACGCCGCTCACGCGTCAGCTCGACGGGTTCGGCCGGGTGCTCACCGTCGTGATCCTCGGGATGGCCGCCGTGATGCTCATGATCGGCCGCTTCCTTCACGGGATGCCGTTCTCCGAGCTGGTCTCGGCCGCCATCGGCTTCGCCGTGGCGGCGATCCCCGAGGGGCTCCCGGCGCTCGTGACGATCACGCTTGCGATCGGCGTGCAGCAGATGGCGCGCCACAATGCCATCACGCGCAAGCTGCCGGCCGTCGAGGCTCTCGGCTCGGTGACGACGGTGTGCTCCGACAAGACCGGCACCCTGACGAAGAACGAGATGACGGTGCGGCGCATCGTCACGCCCATCGGCGAGTACGACGTCACCGGGCTCGGCTACGTGCCCGAAGGACGGATCGTCCCGGCCGACGGCCGCGGCGCGCAGGGTGGTGACCTCGCCGCCATCCTCGCGGTCGCGACGCTGTGCAACGACGCCCACATCGTCCGCGGCGACGACGGTGGGTGGAGCCTCGTCGGCGAGCCCACCGAGGGCGCGCTCAAGGTCGCGGCGATGAAGGGCGGCGTGGGCAGCACGGGCAGCCGCCGCGTCGCGGTCATCCCCTTCGACTCCGCGAACAAGCTCATGGCGACGCTGAACGAGGGATCGACCGGTTCGCGCGGCCTCCTCGTGAAGGGCGGGCCCGACCGGCTTCTCGAGCGGTCGCTCACGCAGCGCGGCGCGAACGGCGCGGAGCCCCTCGATCTCGTGCGGTGGGAGGCGGCCATCGCCGAGCTCAGCGCGCAGGGACTGCGGGTGCTCGCGGCCGCCCGCAAGCCGGTGCGCGCCGACGCCGAGTCGTTCGCGCTCGACGACCTGATCGACCTCGAGTTCCTGGGCGTGTGGGGCATCGTCGACCCGCCTCGGCCCGAGGCGGTCCAGGCCATCGCGGACTGCCACACCGCCGGCATCCGCGTGAAGATGATCACGGGCGACCACGCGGGCACCGCGCTCGCGATCGCGCACGAGATGGGGCTCGCCGACGCCGACGCCGAGGTGCTCACCGGCGCGGAGCTCGAGGCGCTCACCCAGGAGCAGCTCAAGGCCGTCGTGCGCGACGTCGACGTGTACGCGCGCACGAGCCCCGAGCACAAGATCCGCATCGTGCGTGCGCTGCAGTCGCACGGCGAGGTCGTCGCGATGACGGGGGACGGCGTCAACGACGCGCCGGCGCTCACGCGCGCGGACGTCGGGATCGCGATGGGGATCAAGGGCACCGAGGCGACCAAGGAGGCCGCCGAGTTCGTGCTCGCGGACGACAACTTCGCGACGATCCGCAGCGCGATCGCCGAGGGGCGCCGCATCTACGACAATCTGCGCAAGTCGATCGTGTTCCTGCTGCCGACCAACGGCGCGCAGTCGCTCGTGATCCTGGTGGCCGTCGTCTTCGGGCTGGCGTTGCCGCTGACGAGCGTGCAGGTGCTGTGGGTCAACATGGTGACCGCCGTCACCCTGTCGCTCGCTCTGGCGTACG
Organism: Microbacterium sp. CPCC 204701; assembly: GCF_004010105.1. GTDB lineage: Bacteria > Actinomycetota > Actinomycetes > Actinomycetales > Microbacteriaceae > Microbacterium. The sequence goes on along the minus strand of NZ_RRYE01000379.1, from coordinate 692 downwards.
AGCCGGCCGAGCGCGGCATCATGCGACGGCCGCCGCGGCCGAGCGGCGGGCCGATCATCGACGGGCGTGAGCTGGGTTTCATCCTCGTGGTCTCACTCATCATCGGCGGCGCGGCGATGGGCGTCTTCTACGGCGTGGTCGCCACCGGTGCCGACATCGAGATCGCCCGGACCGAAGCGGTGCTCATGCTCGTATTCGGTCAGTTCGCGTACCTGTTCAACTGCCGCTTCCTGGCGCGCTCGAGCCTCACCCCCGACGTGCTCCGCGGCAACCGTGCGGTGTGGTGGTCGGCGCTCGCGCTGGTCGTGCTGCAGCTGGTGTACATGTACGCCCCGTTCATGAACGTGCTGTTCGAGTCGAGGCCTCTCGACCCGGCAGCCTGGATCCTGCCGCTCGTGCTGTCCGTCGCGATCTTCCTCGCGGTCGAGGCGCTCAAGGCGCTGCTGCGTGCGCGCGGCGCGAGGTCGCGATCGCGCGACGCGCTCAAAGGCGCCTCATAGGAGCGCTTGCGAGGATGCCGTACAACGCGTCGCGTCGACCCCCACGAGCCAGGAGGACCGCCATGATCCGCACCGCACTCGCTTCCCGTCCGGCACGCGCCGGCGCCGCCCTCGCGGCGGCCGCCGGCATCGCCCTGCTCGCCGGCTGTGCGCCTGGGGACTCCAGCGCCGCCGACGACGCCCCGGCGGACT
>NZ_RRYE01000378.1 GCF_004010105.1 Microbacterium sp. CPCC 204701 | reverse complement strand
CGCCGGTGCCGGCGCCGGCGGTGGCTTCCAGCGTCCCGGTGGCGCGCCCGGCGGCTTCGCCGGTCGTCCCGGCGGTGGCGGCGGTCGTGGCCGTGGTCCCGGTGGAGGCACCGCAGGTGCCTTCGGCAAGGGCGGCGGCAAGTCCAAGCAGCGCAAGTCGCGTCGCGCGAAGCGTCAAGAGTTCGAGATGCGGGATGCCCCGGTCGTCGGCGGTGTCAACGTCCAGAAGGGCAACGGCGAGATCATCCGTCTGCGCCGCGGCGCGTCGATCTCGGACTTCGCCGACAAGCTCGAGGCGATCCGCGGCTACACCGTCCAGCCCGGCACGCTCGTCACCATCCTGTTCAACCTGGGTGAGATGGCGACCGCGACCGAGTCGCTCGACGAGGCCACTTTCGAAGTGCTCGGCGCCGAGCTCGGCTACAAGATCCAGATGGTCTCGCCCGAGGACGAAGACAAGGAGCTCCTCGAGGGCTTCGGTCTCGACCTCGAGAAGGAGCTGGAGGAGGAGAACGAGGAGGACCTCGAGATCCGCCCGCCGGTCGTGACCGTCATGGGCCACGTCGACCACGGTAAGACCCGACTGCTCGACGCCATCCGCCAGAGCAACGTCGTCGCCGGCGAGGCCGGTGGCATCACGCAGCACATCGGCGCCTACCAGGTGTGGACCGAGCACGACGAGATCGAGCGCGCGATCACCTTCATCGACACCCCGGGTCACGAGGCGTTCACCGCCATGCGTGCCCGTGGTGCGCAGGTCACCGACATCGCGATCCTCGTGGTCGCGGCCGACGACGGCATCATGCCGCAGACGGTGGAAGCGCTGAACCACGCCCAGGCGGCGAACGTGCCGATCGTGGTCGCGGTGAACAAGGTCGACAAGCCCGACGCGAATCCGGCGAAGGTGCGCCAGCAGCTCACCGAATACGGTCTCGTGGCCGAGGAGTACGGCGGCGACGTGCTGTTCGTCGACGTGTCGGCTCGCCAGGGCACCGGGATCCAGGAGCTCCTGGACGCCGTGCTGCTCACCGCCGACGCGGGGCTCGACCTGACGGCGAATCCGAACAAGGCTGCGCGCGGTGTCGCGATCGAGGCGAAGCTCGACAAGGGCCGCGGCTCCGTCGCCACGGTGCTCATCCAGTCCGGAACGCTGCGGGTGGGCGATGCGATCGTCGCCGGCACGGCGTTCGGACGTGTGCGCGCGATGATCGACGAGAACGGCGATCCGGTCGAGGAGGCCTACCCCTCGCGTCCGGTGCAGGTGCAGGGTCTGAACTCGGTGCCGCGAGCAGGCGACACGTTCATCGTGACCGACGAGGACCGCACCGCCCGTCAGATCGCCGAGAAGCGCGAGGCGGCGGAGCGCAACGCGCAGCTGGCGAAGGCCCGCAAGCGCATCTCGCTCGAGGACTTCACGCGTGCTCTCGAAGAGGGCAAGGTCGAGTCCCTCAACCTCATCATCAAGGGCGACGTGTCGGGTGCCGTCGAGGCGCTCGAGGAGTCGCTGCTCAAGATCGAGGTCGACGAGTCGGTGCAGCTGCGGATCATCCACCGCGGCGTCGGCGCCATCACCGAGTCCGACATCAACCTGGCCACGATCGACAACGCGATCGTGATCGGCTTCAACGTCCGCCCCGATACCAAGGCGCGCGAGCGTGCCGCCCGCGAGGGTGTGGACGTCCGGTTCTACTCGGTCATCTACAACGCGATCGACGATGTCGAGCAGTCGCTCAAGGGCCTGCTCAAGCCGGAGTACGAAGAGGTCCAGTCGGGTGTCGCCGAGATCCGCGAGGTGTTCCGCTCCTCGAAGTTCGGCAACATCGCCGGTGTCATCGTCCGTTCGGGCACGATCACGCGCAACGCCAAGGCGCGCGTCATCCGCGATGGCGTCGTGATCGCCGACGGTCTGGCGATCGAGTCGCTGCGCCGGTTCAAGGACGACGTCACCGAGGTCCGCACGGACTTCGAGGCGGGCATCGGTCTCGGCAAGTACAACGACATCCAGGTCGGCGACGAGATCGAGACCACCGAGCTGGTCGAGAAGCCCCGCGGCTGAGCGTCGCGGACGTGAGGGGCGCCCGTCGCGGGCGTCCCTCACGCGTCAGAAGGAGTGATCATGGCTTCAGAACGTCAGGCGAGACTCGCCGACCGCATCCGCGTGCTGATCGCGGAGCGTCTCGAGAAGGGGCTGCGCGACCCGCGGCTCGGCTTCGTGACGATCACGGACGTCCGGGTGACCGGCGACCTGCAGCATGCGTCGGTGTTCTATACCGTGCTGGGCTCCACGGAGGAGCGCGCGTCGACCGCCGTCGCCCTGAAGGCGGCGACGGGGATGCTCCGCAGCGAGGTCGGACGCAAGCTCGGGGTGCGCCTCACGCCGACCCTCGAGTTCATCCCCGACGCGATCCCCGAGAACGCCGGTCACATCGAGGACCTGCTGCGCGAGGCGCGCGAGCGCGACGAGTCCGTCGCGGGGCTCGCGGCGACCGCGACGTACGCGGGTGAGGCCGACCCGTACGTCAAGCCGCGTGAGTTCGACGACGAGGACTGACCGCCGCAGGGCCGTCACGCCGGCAGTCGCAGCATCCCGTCCGCGGCCTCGGCGAGGCCGTCGGCGATGAGCGAGTCGATCGCCCGATCCCGCTGCCGCGGGTCGGGCCAGTCCGCGACGACCTCATGCAGCGGCACGGCGTGGGCCGAGGCATCCCGGAGCGTCTTCAGCACCGCGCCGCGCGCCTGCCGGTCGCTGCTCTCGTACCTGGCCTGTCGCCGGCGCTCGTCGCCGGTGTCGGGGCAGCCCG
>NZ_RRYE01000377.1 GCF_004010105.1 Microbacterium sp. CPCC 204701 | reverse complement strand
CGGACGGCGGCATCGATGTCGCCGTCCGGCACGAGCCGACCGTTGCGTCCGTCGACGATGACCTCGGCGGGTCCGTAGCGGATGTCGTACGCGATGGGGACGCAGCCGGCTGCCATCGCCTCCAGAAGGCTCAGCCCCTCGCCCTCGGAGCTGCTTGTCAGCATCGTCCACGATCCGCGCGAGTACAGCTCGGCCGCGTGGGGCACGTAGCCGGTGAACCGCACGGCGTCCGATAGCCCGAGCCGCTCGGCCTCCGCCTCGAGCTTCGCGCGGTGCGCGCCCTCGCCGACGATCTCGGCGGTCACCGGGATGTCGAGGGCGCGGACGGCGGCCACGATCCGCAGCGCATGATCGAGACGCTTGATGCCGCTGAGCCGCGACACGACGACGCCGTGGAGCCGGTCGGGGGGCAGGCGCGGCATCCACTCCGGCAGTGTGACGGCGTTCGGCAGGACCTCGAGGTTGCCCGGGTCGCCGAGCTGCGCGACCGCGGTCGCGCGCTGGCGCTCGGTGAGGAAGACCACCGCATCCCAGCGGTGGAGATTCTCGAAGATGCTGCGGCGGGACGCCGTCAGCCGGCCCTGCGCGTCGTGGTGCGCGCCGTGTACGACGTGGATCGTGGCCACTCCCGGATGCCGGTACTTCTGCATCGAACGCGCCGCCGTCTTGCTGTCCACGACCATGACCGTCGGCTCCTGCGCCACGATCTCGTCGAGCCACGCGAACCGGAACGCCGTCGCGGAGGTCCACTGGCCGATGGTACGGCCGACCGAATCGAACGCGGTGATGAGACGCCGCCCGTTCGGCCGGCGTTCCTCCAGCACGGCGAGAGTGTCGTCGGTGCGCCGGTGCTCGATGCGCACCTCGCGCTCGCCGCTGCGCCAGCGGCGGATGGATCCGCCGGGCGTCCATTCCTCCTCGTCCGGCGCGCGGGGTGATCTTCCGGGCTGCTTCGGCACGGCGACCGGCACTCGATCCCCGTGACGGAAGTCCTCGTAGATGTTCCGCAGCCGCATCCCCTCGACCAGTTCGCCGCGCTCGCGGAGCAGCCGCCGCACGGCCTCGTAGTCGGGGCGCGTCTCGAACGTGAGAATGTCGGCCTCGGCACCCGCGTGCTGCACGAACGACCGTGATCGCTGCAGCAGAGCCGCCGTCATCCCGCCGTACTCCTCTGGGATCCCCCACGTGACCGCGAGCTGCCGCCGATGCGGCAGCGTCGTGGTGGGCTCGGCGGTCATGACATGCACCGTACGTTCCGCGGCGTCCCGTACCGCGGGGCTTGACATCGCAGCGGAAGGCTCGTTCCCGCGACTCTCCGGGCCCGCCTCGACTTGAGAACGATTATCAATACTCGTAGAATCGACGGCATGACTTCGAAGCGACGCCTCCCGACACTCGCCGGCCTGGCTGCGGCATCCGTCATCACGCTCGCAGGGTGCGCCTCGACGACCGCGCCGGCGGGCGGCGGGTCGGACGAGGCGCTCACGGTCGTCGCTTCGACCAACGTCTACGGCCAGATCGCCGAGGAGGTCGGCGGCGGCCTGATCGAGGTCACGTCGATCGTCACCAGCGACTCGCAGGACCCGCACTCGTTCGAGCCCAGCGCGCGCGACCAGCTGGCCGTGGCGGAGGCAGACCTCGTCATCGAGAACGGCGGCGGCTACGACGCATACATCGACGCGCTCATCGAATCCAGCGGCACCGAGGCGCACGTCATCACCGCCGCCGAGTTCTCGCACGACTGGCCCGAGAACGAGGGCCACTCCGATGAGGCGACGGATGCCGAGCCCGGGGCCGCCTCGACGGAGCACGCCGACGAGCACGCCGACGAAGATGCTGGCGCCGACGAAGAGGGTCATGACCACGACCACGAACACGTCGAGGGGTTCAACGAGCACGTCTGGTACGACCCGCACACCATCGCGCACGTCGCCGAGGCGATCGCCGAGGAGCTCGGCGAGCTCAGCCCGGCCGACGCCGAGACGTTCACCGCCAACGCGGAGCAGTTCGTCGCCGAGGTCGAGGGCATCGAGGCGTCGCTCGCCGACATCGCCGCAGCCCACGAGGGAGAGAGCGTCTTCGTGACCGAGCCGGTGCCGGTGTACCTGATCACCGCGGCAGGTCTCGCCGACGTCACTCCCGAGGCATTCAGCGAGGCCGTCGAGGAAGGACAGGATGTCGCGCCCGCGACGCTCCTGGAGTCTCTCGGCCTGCTCGAGTCGGGCGATGTGCGCGTGGTCATCACGAACTCGCAGACCGGCGGTGCCGAGACCGATCACATCGTCGACGCCGCCGAAGCGGGCGGCATCCCGGTGATCGCATTTTCGGAAACGCTCCCCGAGGGCCAGACTTACATCTCGTGGATGCAGGCGAACGTCGAGGCGCTGAGCACGACGCTGGACGCGTGAGCGACGCGCACCCCCAGCGCACGCCCGCCGGCACGCCGCCGATTCTCAGCATCCGGGACGCCGCGCTGCGGCGAGGCGACCGCGAGCTGTGGTCGGGCCTGGATCTCGACGTGCACGCCGGAGAGCTGATCGCCGTGCTCGGCCCCAGCGGGTCGGGCAAGACGACCCTGTTGCGGGCCATCCTCGGCCTCGAGGAGCTCTCGGGCGGCACGATCGAGGTTCGCGGCGCGCTTCGGCAGGCTCAGCGACCGCGTGGATTGGTGCCGGCGAGCCGACGGCGGCGCCGCGGCAGCCGCCGTATCGGCTACATCCCGCAGGCCCGCCCGCTGTCGCGCGACACCGCGCTGCGCGGCCGCGACCTGGTGTCGCTCGGGGTCGACGGCCACCGCTTCGGGCT
>NZ_RRYE01000376.1 GCF_004010105.1 Microbacterium sp. CPCC 204701 | reverse complement strand
CGGCCGACGTGCCGGCGGGCGCGCTCGGCGACGAGCTGCGCGCCTCCGCGGCCGCGGTCGCGGAGGCGGGAGAGGCGTTCCTCGCGTCGGGGTGCGACACCTCGCAGAGCGAGGAGTGCGTCGGGCCGACCGACGATTTCACCGACGCGGTGAGGATGTACGGCGATGTCGTCGCTGAGGTGGTCGCGGCGAGCTGACCCGCCGTACCCGGGAGCGGGCTGCGATCGGTCGATCGCGGCCCGCTCTTCGGCTTGGCGGAGCACATCGGATTGCACGCCGGTTGCACGGCGCAATCCTCGGTCCGGCGGTTCGTTGCACGCCAATAGCGTCCTCAACCATGAACACGACCACACACCGCTCACGCCGCGGCCTCGCTCTCGCGGGTGCCGCCCTCACGGCCACGTCGGCGCTCGCGCTGACCGGCTGCATGTCTTTCACCGTCGGGACGCCTCAGGGCGCCGAGGCCGGGTCCGCCGGGGGTGTCGGCTTCGACGACATCCAGTCCGCCACCATCCAGATCGAAGCCGTCGGCACGTTCGTGTCGCCCGAGATGGGCGGCTACGAGGCCGCCGGCCGCGGTTCGGGCTTCCTCATCGACGAGAACGGGCTCGCCGTCACCAACAATCACGTCGTCGTCGGCGCCGGCACGCTCAAGGTGTGGCGCGGCGGCGACACGTCCGAGACGCTCAACGCCAAGGTGCTCGGCTCGTCGGAGTGCCTCGACCTCGCGGTCATCCAGCTGCAGGACGACGACTACCCCTACTTCTCGTGGCGCGAGGGCGACATCACCACCGCCACCGACGTGTATGCGGCAGGCTTCCCGCTGGGCGACCCCGAGTTCACCATGACCCGCGGCATCGTCTCGAAGGCCGACACCTCGGTCGACACCCCGTGGGCGTCGCTCGACCACGTCATCGAGCACGATGCGCGCATCCGCGGCGGCAACTCGGGCGGACCGCTCGTCGACGCCGAGGGCAAGATCGTCGGCGTCAACTACGCAGGCAACGACCTGCACGACCAGAACCTGGCGATTCATCGCGACGAGGTCCAGCAGGTGCTGGATCAGCTCGCGGCGGGCGAGAGCGTGCTGAGCCTCGGCATCAACGGCACCGGCCTCACGACGGAGGAGGGCGAGGGCCTGGGCATCTGGGTGAACTCCGTCGCATCCGGGTCGGCCGCCGACGAGGCGGGCGTCGAGCCCGGCGACCTCATCACCAAGATGGAGGGCGTCAGCGTCGGCACCGACGGCACCATGGCCGACTACTGCGACGTGCTGCGCACGCACGGACAGGACGCGACCCTCCGCGTCGAGCTGTACCGGCCGGCCGACGGCATCTACTACACCGGCCAGTTCAACGGCGAGCCCGTCGAGGGCATGTCGGTGGCGGGCGAGGCCGGCGCGAGCTCGGGCGGATCGTCGTCGGGCGGCAGCGCCGCAGCGGACTTCGTGTCGGTCGTCGACGACACCGGCAGCGTGACGGTCGACGTGCCCGAGGCCTGGTCGAGCATCGACACGAGCGTCTACACCGACCCGCGCGGCGGCCAGTGGGCCCGCATCGATGCCAGCACCGACGTCGCGGCCTTCGCGAGCGGCTGGTCGGTGCCGGGCGTCTCGGTCGTGGCGGCACCCGCAGCGACCGCGACGATCGAGCCCGAGGAGTGGCTTCAGATGACCGCGGACTACCTGCAGCAGTCGGGTTGCTCGCAGCAGGCGATCGACGAATACGCCGACGACCTCCACTCCGGCGTGTTCCAGTACTGGACCGGATGCGGCGAGACCGCCGCGGACTACCTGATGCTCGCGGCGTACTCGAACGACGGCGAGTACCTGATCGTGCTGGCGGTCACCGCGCTGAGCGAGGACGACTTCACCGCGATCGACCGCGCGCTCGGCAGCTTCCAGGCGGCTTTCTGACCCCGATGAGATTCAGAGCGGATGCCGCAGCACACGGTGCTGCGGCATCCGCTCGTCTGCGTGCATGACCCGCGGTGCCGGTCCTGCCATCACGCGCTCGATTGCACCAGGATTGCAGCGTGACCCGCGCCCGGCGGCGCGGGCCACGGCGCGCCTAGCATCCTGACAGACGACGAGCCGGAGGAGACCGACGCGCATGGGGATCGACATCGAACTGCTCGGGGCGTTCGGGCTGCACATCGACGGGACCGCCGTGCCGGTGCGCGGCGACTTGCCGCGAGCCCTGCTCGCACGCCTGGCGACCACGCCGCGCGAGCTCGTGCCGTCCGAGGCGCTCATCGCCGACGTGTGGACCGATCCTCCCGAGAACGTCGTGTCGACACTGCGTGCGCATCTGTCGCGGCTGCGGGCGGCGGGACTCGGCTCTGCCATCGTCGGCGCCCGCGGCGGCTACCTCATCGACATGCCCCGGGATCGGGTCGACCTGACGCGATTCCGCGACGACCTCGCGCAGGCGGCGCAGATCACCGACGCCGAGCAGCACCTGGCTCGCCTGGTCGATCTGGCGAGGATCGCGTCGCAAGAGCCGCTCGCAGACCTCGGCGGCTTCCCGTTCGTCGCACGCGTGCGCGCCGAGCACTTCGAGGAGCGGCGGCTGCTCGACGAGGACCTCGCCGAGGCGGCGATCGAGCTCGGCGACGACAGCCTCGCCACCGCCGTGCTCGCGGGAACCGTGGAGCGTCACCCGCTGCACGAGCGGCCGGTGCGATTGCTCGCGCTCGCCCTCGCGCGCTCGGCGCGCTACGCCGACTCGCTCGCCGTGCTGGACGCGTACCGGGACCGGCTCACCGGGCAGGGCCTCGACCCGTCGGCGCGCGTGGAGGCGCTGCGCGCC
>NZ_RRYE01000375.1 GCF_004010105.1 Microbacterium sp. CPCC 204701 | reverse complement strand
CGCGAGCCGAGCGCGACGCCGAGATCGTCGCGGCGGCCGTCGGCCGCGCGGGCGCCGAGGCGATCGCCGACTCCCCGGAGAACCTCCCGCCCCGCGTCGCCGATCGCTACCTCGCCCTCAAGGCCGCCGGACGCCTCTGACGCTGCCGGATGCCGCGGCATCCGCCCGCCGCCGACCAGTCGACGACGATCGCCTGAACACCCGGCGAAACCTTCGCACGCACAGGCGTCATACGCGGACACTCCGCGCCCGCTTCCTGGGAATCGCCTGTGCATGCCGATACTCTCGCGACGAGGAAAGGAGTCCGCCATGTCGGATACCACCATCGAGCCGACCACCGTGAACCGGCTGGTCGCGGAGGCTCTCGGAACGTTTCTGCTCGTCTTCGGCGGCGTCGGCGCCGCGCTGTTCGCCGCCAACTTCCCCGCCGGATCGGAAGGCAACCCCCTCGGCATCGGCTTCGTCGGCGTGGCGCTCGCCTTCGGTCTGACCGTCGTCGCCGGCGCCTACGCGTGGGGCCCGATCTCGGGCGGCCACTTCAACCCCGCCATCACGCTCGGCCTCGCCGCTGCCGGCCGGTTCGAATGGCGCAAGACGATCGGCTACATCATCGCCCAGATCATCGGCGGTGCGCTCGGCACGACGCTCATCGTGCTGATCGGCCTCTTCGGACCCGGCGACTGGCTCGCGACCGCGCAGGACGGCGGCTTCGCGTCGAACGGCTTCGGCGAGCTCTCTCCCGGCGGGTTCGGCCTCGGCGCCGCGATCATCGCCGAGATCCTGCTCACCGCTGTCTTCGTGCTGATCATCCTCGGCGTCACGAACGCGACGCGCGGGACGGCGGCCCTCGCTCCGCTCGCGATCGGCCTCACGCTGACGCTCATCCACCTCATCTCGATCCCGATCGACAACACCTCGGTCAACCCTGCGCGCTCGATCGCCGCGGCGATCTACGGCGGTGTCGGGCCGCTGGCCCAGCTCTGGGTGTTCATCGTGTTCCCCATCGTGGGCGGCATCATCGCAGGCCTGCTGCACCGCGCCCTGTTCGAGCCGAAGGGCACACTGCCCCCCGTCCGCGCAGAGGCGCGCGTGAAATAGCGCGCCGCGGATCACGTGAAGAGGCCCGCCCCCGGAGGGGGACGGGCCTCTTCGTCGATCGCGGCGACTCAGACCAGGTCGAACCGGTCGAGCTCGGTGACCTTGCCCCACGCCTTGACGAAGTCGCGCACGAACTTCTCGTTCGCGTCATCCGAGGCGTACACCTCGGCGACGGCGCGCAGCTCCGAGTTCGACGCGAACAGCAGGTCGACACGCGTGCCGATTCCCACCGGTTCGCCCGTGGCGTCCTTCGTGCCCGAGAACGCGTGCGAGCCCGGGTCGAGCGGCTTCCACGTCGTGCCGAGATCGAGGAGGTTCACGAAGAAGTCGTTCGTGAGCACGCCCTTGCGGTCGGTGAACACGCCGTAGTCGGAGTCGTCCCAGTTCGTGCCGAGCACCCGCAGTCCGCCGATCAACACCGTCATCTCGGGCGCGCTGAGCGAGAGCAGGTTCGCGCGGTCGATGAGGTGGTGCTCCTCGGGCATGAAGGCGTTGGGTCCGTAGTAGTTGCGGAACCCGTCGGTGATCGGCTCCAGGAACGCGAACGACTGCACGTCGGTCTGCTCCTGCGTTGCGTCGGTGCGACCGGGGTGGAACACGACCTCGACCTCGACACCCGCGTCCTTCGCGGCCCTCTCGACCGCCGCGTTGCCCGCGAGCACGATGAGGTCGGCGATCGACACCTTCTTGCCGTCGGTGCGACCTTCGTTGAAGGACGCCTGGACCTGCTCGAGCTTGCCGAGCACGGACGCCAGCTGCGCGGGCTTGTTGACCGCCCAGTCCTTCTGCGGGGCGAGGCGGATGCGGGCGCCGTTCACGCCACCGCGCTTGTCGCTGCCGCGGAACGACGATGCCGCCGCCCACGTGGTCTCCACGAGCTCCGAGACCGAGAGGCCGGAGGCGAGGATCTGCGCCTTGAGTGCCGCCGCGTCGTCGGCGTCGATCAGCTCGTGATCGACGGCGGGGACCCGGTCCTGCCAGAGCAGCTCCTCGACGGGGACCTCGGGGCCGAGGTACCGCTCGATGGGGCCCATGTCGCGGTGGGTCAGCTTGAACCACGCGCGCGCGAAGGCATCCGCGAACGCGTCGGGGTCGTCCTTGAAGCGGCGCGAGATCCTGTCGAAGTCGGGGTCCGTCCGAAGCGCCAGGTCGCTCGTGAGCATGCGGGGTTCGCGGCGGCCGTCGGAGTGCGCCAGCGGCACCATGTCGGCTCCGCCGCCGTTGATCGGACGCCACTGGTGACCGCCACCCGGGCTGCGCATGAGCTCCCACTCGTACGCGTACAGGATGTGGAAGAACTCGTTGTCCCAGCGGGTCGGGTGATAGGTCCACGTGACCTCGAGGCCCGACGTGATCGTGTCGTCGCCCGTACCGGAGGCATGGTTGTTCTTCCAGCCGAGACCCTGCATCTCGAGGCCGGCCGCTTCGGGGTTGTCCTCGACGTTCGTGTCGGGGGCGGCACCGTGCGTCTTGCCGAACGTGTGGCCGCCCGCGATGAGAGCGACCGTCTCTTCGTCGTCCATCGCCATGCGTCCGAACGTCTCGCGGATGTCGCGCGCAGAGGCCAGCGGGTCGGGGTCGCCGTTCGGGCCCTCGGGGTTGACGTAGATGAGGCCCATCTGCACCGCGGCCAGCGGCTTCTCCAGCTCACGGTCGCCCGAGTAGCGCTCGTCGGCGAGCCACGTGGTCTCGGGACCCCAGTAGACGTCGGCGTCGGGCT
>NZ_RRYE01000374.1 GCF_004010105.1 Microbacterium sp. CPCC 204701 | reverse complement strand
TGGCGGCGTCGAGGGCCGCCGTCGCCTCGGCGACCGCGCGCTTGCCCTCGGCGCTGAGCTCGGTGCCTTCGGCGTTCGTCGCCGCGATGAGCGCCTCCTGCGTGGCCACGGCGGCCTCGGCCGCTTCGAGACGCTCCATCACGGCCAGCTCCGCGTCCTCCAGATCGCTCTTGCGCCGCGCGAGGGCGGCCAGCTCGCTCTCGAGCCCCTGCGCCTCCTTCGAGTTGGTCGACGCCGCGAGGCGCTCGGCGTCCCGGGCGACGCGCGCGTCGACCACGACGACATCGGACTCGACGCGCGACAACTCCGCGCGCAGATCGTCGCGCACACCCAGGCGCGTCGACAGCTCGCGCGAGAGCTCCTGCCGCCGGGCCAGCAGCTCCTGAACGCGGCTCGCCTGCGGCGGGTTCTTGCGGGCGTTGTCGGCCTGACGGATCCGGGCGTCGAGCTGGGCGACCTCGACGAGGCGGCGCTGGTCTGCGGGGCTGGCGTTCACGCATACAACCTACCGCGCATCCCCTCTGCCGCCGTCGGGCGGAAGGGGGCAAGGGAGTGCCCGTGTGGGCCCTGCCGGGATCGAACCGACGACATCCACGGTGTAAACGTGGCGCTCTACCAGCTGAGCTAAAGGCCCGTGCCGCCAGTCTACGAGGTGCGTCCGCAGCGTCTCGAACTCGCTAGGCTGGAAGATGGTGCGTTTGTGCGAGGCTGACAATGCCCGCACCGCTCCGGCAGCGATTCCCTGGCACGATCTGCCAGACGACGAAAGGTCTTCTGTGACTGTCAACGATCAGGATCCGTACTCGCAGGACCCCCTCGACAGCGATCCCGACGAGACCGCCGAGTGGCAGGAGTCCCTGCAGCAGCTCGTGCAGGCCAAGGGCCACGGTCGCGGCCGAGAGATCATGCTGAGCCTTCTGCAGACCTCGCACGAGCTGCAGCTCAATGTGCCGCAGGTTCCGACCACGGACTACATCAACACCATCGCACCCGACAACGAGCCCGAGTTCCCCGGTGACGAGGAGCTCGAGCGGCGCTACCGCCGCTGGATCCGCTGGAACGCCGCCATCACGGTGCACCGTGCCCAGCGCCCGGGCATCGGCGTCGGCGGCCACATCTCGACCTACGCGTCGTCCGCCTCGCTGTACGAAGTCGGCTTCAACCATTTCTTCCGCGGGCTCGACGACCCCGCCGGCGGCGATCAGATCTTCATCCAGGGCCACGCCTCCCCCGGCACCTACGCCCGGTCCTTCCTCGAGGGCCGCCTCAGCGAGGCGCAGCTCGACGGCTTCCGCCAGGAGAAGTCCAAGGCGCCGGAGGGCCTGCCGTCGTATCCGCACCCCCGTCTGATGCCCGACTACTGGCAGTTCCCGACGGTCTCGATGGGCCTCGGTCCGATCAACGCCATCTACCAGGCGATGACGAACAAGTACCTCACCAATCGCGGCATCAAAGACCTCTCCGACTCGCGCGTGTGGGCTTTTCTCGGCGACGGCGAGATGGACGAGGTGGAGAGCCGCGGCCAGCTGCAGGTCGCGGCGAACGAGGGCCTGGACAACCTGACCTTCGTCGTCAACTGCAACCTCCAGCGGCTCGACGGCCCGGTGCGCGGCAACGGGAAGATCATCCAGGAGCTCGAGAGCTTCTTCCGCGGTGCCGGCTGGAACGTCATCAAGGTGGTGTGGGGCTCCGGCTGGGACGAGCTGCTGGCGAAGGACGTCGACGGCGCCCTCGTCCACCTCATGAACACGACCCCCGACGGCGACTTCCAGACCTACCGCGCCGAGGACGGCGCGTTCATCCGCGAGCACTTCTTCGGCCGCGACGAGCGCACCGCCGCCCTCGTCAAGGACTGGTCCGACGAGGACATCTGGGGCAACCTCCGCCGCGGCGGGCTGGACTACCGCAAGGTCTACGCCGCCTACAAGGCCGCCACCGAGCACAAGGGCCAGCCGACGGTCATCCTCGCGAAGACCATCAAGGGCTACGGTCTCGGGCATCACTTCGAGGGCCGCAACGCGACCCACCAGATGAAGAAGATGACCCTCCAGGACCTCAAGTACTTCCGTGACTCGATGCGCATCCCCATCTCGGACGCGCAGCTCGAAGAGAACCCCTACCTGCCGCCGTACTACAACCCCGGCCCGCAGGAGGAGACGATCCAGTACATGCTGGAGCGCCGCCGCGCGCTGGGAGGCTTCCTGCCCGAGCGCCGCACGCACCACGTCGGCCTGCAGCTTCCCGGCGACGAGGCGTACGCCCTGCCCAAGAAGGGCTCGGGCACGCAGGAGATCGCCACGACCATGGCGTTCGTGCGACTGCTGAAGGACCTCCTCCGGGCGAAGGACTTCGGTCACCGGATCGTGCCGATCATCCCCGATGAGGCGCGCACGTTCGGCATGGACGCGTACTTCCCGACGGCCAAGATCTACAACCCGCACGGTCAGAACTACACCTCGGTCGACCGCGAGCTGCTCCTGGCCTACAAGGAGAGCCCGCAGGGCCAGATCATGCACGTCGGCATCAACGAGGCCGGGGCGGTGGCAGCGTTCACCGCAACCGGCACCTCGTACTCGACGCACGGCGAGCCGCTCATCCCGGTCTACGTCTTCTACTCGATGTTCGGGTTCCAGCGCACCGGCGACGCCCAGTGGGCTGCCGGCGACCAGATGGCGCGGGGCTTCATCATCGGCGCGACCGCGGGCCGCACGACCCTGACGGGCGAGGGCCTCCAGCACGCCGACGGGCACTCGCAGCTCCTCGCGTCGACGAACCCCGCCACCGTCTCGTACGACCCGGCGTACGGCTACGAGATCGCC
>NZ_RRYE01000373.1 GCF_004010105.1 Microbacterium sp. CPCC 204701 | reverse complement strand
CGCGGCGCTCGCGGCCGGCCCGGACGCCCCGGTCGCCCTGGTGCGCACCGCGCCGGTCGTGCACCCGGACGGCGCGCTGAAGCCGCTTCTGCTGCTTACGCGCCTCGGCGCGGGCGGCCCGATCGGGCGCGGTACGCAGGCGTGGCCGTGGATCTCGCTCGAGGACGAGGTCCGCGCCATCCGCCATGTGATCGAGACGCGCCTCGACGGTCCGGTGAATCTGGCCGGACCGACCCGCGCGACGGCGAACGACCTGGGATTCGCGCTCGCTGTCCGCATGAACCGGCCCTACCTGCTGCGCGCACCGGAGTGGGCGCTGAAGCTCGTGCTCGGTCGCGACGCGACCGAGGCGCTCCTCAGCGCCGACATGCACGTCGTGCCCGAGGCGCTGCAGGCGTCAGGGTTCTCGTTCACTCACCGGACGGTGGAGGATGCCGTCGCCGCGGTCGTCCCGCCGGCGCGCTGAGCCGCGGCATCCGTCGATGGGTCAGGCGCGGTCGGCCGACTCGAGCCGGATGGCTCTGCGGACGGCCTCGCGGGCACGGCGCCGATCGCCCGCGGCGTCGTACGCGAGGCCCAGCCGATACCACGCCCGCCAGTCGTCGGGATGAGCCTCGACCTCGTCGCGGTACCGCGGGAAGACGGCATCCCCGTCCTCCCGCACGACGCGCCCGCTCGGGCGGATGGCCACCTCGTCCTGGGGCAGCGCGTCCTCACGCTTCAGCCGGGCGCCCAGCTGCTGGGCTCGGACGCCGAAGAGCAGCTCGCGCGCGACGCCCCATGCGGCGAGCAGCGGCAGCACGGTGAGCCCGACGCCCATCGCGATGCCGACCGGATCGCCGCTTGCGAGCAGGATCCACGCGCGCTGCCCGACGAGCACGATGTACAGGGCGAGCAGCGCCGCCATCACGACGACGCCGACCCGCACCCTCATGCGCCGGTGGTCCGCGCGACCTGGCCGGGGACGCCGCCCTCCGCGACGGGCGCGGCGTCTGCGACGCGGGCGGACCGGCCGACCCCGATGTCGATGAGGCTGTCGAGACCCACGACGATTCCCTGCGCATCACGGGCGGCGCTGAGGGCGAGACGGATGCCGGGGGCATAGGCCAGCGCCGGCTCGACGGTGTCGTGCACGATCGTGAGCGACTCCCCCGCACCGGAGAAGATCGTCTCCTGCCGCGCGATCACGCCCGGGCGGCGCAGCGAATGGATCGGCACGCTCGCCACCTGCTGCCCCCGCGCGCGCTGATCGACGCGCGGCGACTCCACCGGGCCGACATCCGCCCGAGCCGCGGCAATCAGCTCGGCGGTGCGCACGGCGGTGCCGCTCGGCGAGTCGATCTTGGTCTCGCGGTGTGCCTCGACGATCTCGATCGACGGGAAGAAGGGCGCGGCGGCCGCGGCGAGCGCCGACCCGAGCACGGAGCCGAGCGAGAAGTTGGGGATGAACACCGCGCCCGTGCCGGCGGCGTCGACGAGTGGGCGGATCAGCGCGATGCGCTCGGCCGACCACCCCGATGTGCCGACCAGGACGTTGATGCCGCGCTCGATCGCGGCGCGCACGACATCGATCGAGACCGCCGGCGTGGAGGCGTCGACGACGAGGTCGGAACCCTTCAGCTCTGAGAGCTCGGACCGCGAGGACAGAACGGCCACGACCTCGTAGCCGGGCTCGGACTCGACCACCTCGCCGATGATTCCACCGAGCTTGCCGGTGCCGCCCACGATGGCCACGCGCGTCGTCATGGCCTCCATCCTAGGCGCGCGCCCGGGACGGAGCCGTCCCGCGGGACGCCTAGGCTGGACGGGTGGTGACCCTCCGTTCCGCGGCTGCCGACGCCCCTGACGCGCACGCGCTGCTCGCCGAGTACTTCCAGGCCCGCACCGACGGCTTCGCCGTCCTGGACGTCGCGTATCGCACGACCTTCCCCGACCCCGCGGCGTTCATGCCGCCGGCCGGCGTCTTCGTCATCCTCGACGACGACGAGAGAGAGCCTGTCGGCTGCGGAGGCATCCGTCTGGTTTCCGACGGCCCGCGCGGCACGCGCTATGAGGTGAAGCACCTGTACCTGCGGCCCGAGACGCGCGGCCGAGGATGGGGCCGCCTGCTCATCGACGACCTCGAGTCGCGTGCCCGCGCGTTCGGCGCGCGCGAGCTCGTGCTCGACACCCACCACTCGCTCGAGGCCGCGGCGGCGCTCTATGCGCGCACCGGATTCGTCCCGACCGAGCCCTACAACGACAACCCCAACGCGACGCGCTGGTACCGCAAGGCGCTCTGAGCCCGCCCGCTCACGCCGACCGAAGCGCGGTGACCGGCTCGATCCGTGCGGCTCTGCGAGCAGGGATGCCGCCTGCCACGAGCCCGACGACCGCCCCGAGCAGCGCGCCGCCCACCGCGACCAGAGGGTCGACGATCGGCGTCCACTGCTGCAGGAGCGAGACCGCGACCACCGCCATCACGCCGAGGGACGCGCCGATCAGACCGCCGAGCAGGCCGATCACGATCGACTCCACCACGAACTGCGCGGCGATCTGTCGTCCGGTCGAGCCCAGCGCCCGTCGGAGGCCGATCTCGGGCGTGCGCTCCATCACCGTGAGCATCGTCACGTTCGCGATTCCGAGGCCGCCGGCCAAGAGGACGATGGCGCCAAGGATCAGGAAGACGACGTTCACGTCCGCCTGGACGCTGCTGCTGAGGTCCGATCGTCCGGCCGGCGCAGACACATCGAAGGCGTCCGGTGCGCCGGGGGCGAGCGCGACGGCTGCCTGCGCGGCGACCTGCGGCCCGGCACCCGGCGCGATCCGGATCACGAGCTCGCCGGCGCC
>NZ_RRYE01000372.1 GCF_004010105.1 Microbacterium sp. CPCC 204701 | reverse complement strand
CGACCCCGCCCACGACTGGTCGGCGCGCACCCGACCGAACACGGCCGACCCCGGTGCGATCTCGGCGCGCTGGCCGATACGGGTGCCGGGCGCGAGCGTGCTGCGGGCACCGACGGCCGCGTCGGCGCCGATCCGCACCGGGCCGATCCGCACGAGGTCGCCGTCGATCCAGTACCCGCTGAGGTCGACCTCCGGCTCGATCGACGCGCGATCGCCGATCTCGAGCATCCCCGTCACAGGCGGCAGCGTGTGCATGTCGACGTCACGCCCGATCTTCGCGCCGAGCGCGCGCGCGTACGCCTTGACCCAGGGTGCACCGGCCAGCCCGACGGCGTCGACCTGCTCCGAGATCTGCTCCGCAAGCCACAGCCGCAGGTGGACCGTCCCCCCACGGGGGTAGTCGCCCGGCTGCACGCCGGCCAGCAGCAGGCGCGCGGATGCCGCGCCCAGCGCCATCCGTCCGAACGGGGTCGCGAAGAGCACGAGGCCGATGACCAGTGCCCACCAGGGCGCAGCGGGCAGGGCGTCGAAGCCCGGGACGAGCTGGAGCAGCGAACCGGCGGTGAGAAGGTACAGGAGCCACCGCACCCCGCTGAGGATGAACAGCGGGACGGCCAGCAGCGTCTGCACCCACTGTGTCGAGCGGGGCGTCGGCTCGGGGCGGCGGAACGTCGCGGGCGCGTCGTCGACGAGGAACGGCCCGAGCGCCTTCGCCATCGCTCCCAGCCGCGGCACGTCGTAGATGTCGGCCACCGAGAACTCCGGCACGCGCGCGCGGATGCGCGAGACGAGCTGGGCCGCCGACAGCGAGCCGCCGCCGAGGTCGAAGAAGTCGGCCTTGCGATTGGGCACCCGGATCCCGAGGACCGCCTGCCACTGCTCGGCGAGCCACGCCTCGCCCGGGCTGAAGCCCGCGTCGGGCGCTTCGACGCCTGGAAGCGGCCATGGCAGCGCGGCGCGGTCGACCTTGCCGGAAGTGCGCACCGGAAGCTCGTCCACGACGGCGAGGAGCGGGACGACGCCGGCAGGCAGGCGCTCAGCAAGCTCGGCCCGGGCGGCGGCCATGTCGAGCTCGCCGTCGACCACGAGGTAGCCGACGAGCACCGGGACGCCCGCATCCGTCGTCCGCACCGCGGCGCTGGCCGCTGTCACGCCCGCCAGCGCCTGCAGGGCGGACTCCACCTCACCCAGCTCGATGCGGCGACCGCCGACCTTCACCTGGTCGTCGGCGCGCCCTTGGAAGACCAGCCCCTCCGGGTCGTAGCGCACGAGGTCGCCCGACCGGTAGGCCCGATCCCAGCCCAGCCCGGGCATCGGCGCGTACTTCTCGAGGTCTTTGACCGGGTCGAGGTAGCGCGCGAGGCCGACACCGCCGATGATGAGCTCTCCGACGCTCCCCGGCGCAACCGGCCGGTCTTCGGCGTCGACGACGGCGAGCGACCAGCCGTCGAGGGGCAGTCCGATCCGCACCGGCGTGGAGCCGTCGAGGGGAGCGGCGCACGCGACGACCGTGGCCTCGGTCGGGCCGTACGTGTTCCACACCTCGCGGCCTTCGCCCGCCAGGCGCGCGGCGAGCTCCGGCGGGCAGGCCTCGCCGCCGAAGATGAGCAGCCGCACGTTCTCGATCGAGTCGACCGGCCACATGGCCGCAAGCGTCGGAACGGTCGACACCACCGTGATCCCCTGACGGACGAGCCACGGAGCCAGATCCTCGCCGGAGCGCACCAGTGCGCGCGGCGCGGGAACAAGGCACGCGCCGTGACGCCACGCGAGCCACATCTCCTCGCACGACGCATCGAATGCCACAGACAGCCCCGCGAGCACTCGATCGTGCGGACCGAGCGGGGCAGCCTGCAGGAAGAGTCGCGCCTCGGCGTCGACGAACGCCGCCGCGGACCGGTGCGAGACCGCCACGCCCTTGGGGACGCCCGTCGATCCCGATGTGAAGATGATCCAGGCGTCGTCGTCCGGCTGCGGCGGCGGAACAGCGAGAGTCGCCTGCGTGCTGGGATGGGGCGCGTCGCCGTGGAACAGGTCGCGGGCGCTCGGGGTTTCCGCCTCGAAGGCGGTGTATTCGCCCTGACCTCCCACGATCCCCCGCACGCGGGCCTCGCCGAAGACCAGCCGCGCGCGTTCGTCGGGGTCGTCCGCGTCGACGGGGACATACGCGGCGCCGGCGGCGATGATGCCCAGAATCGCGATGTAGAGCTCTTTCGATCCCGATGCCAGGCGGACGCCCACGCGATCGCCGCGGCGCACCCCTCCGTCGTGAAGGCGGGCGGCCGTCCGGGCGACGTGCGCCAGCAGCTCCCGATAGCTCAGGGCGCCCGACCCGTCGTCGATGGCGGAGGCCTGAGGAAACCGCGCCGCGGTGTCGCGCAGGATGTCGAGCAGCGTCCGCGGCGCGGGGGCGCGCCCGGACCGGTCCAGCTCCGCCTGAAGTGCGACCGGGGACTGTGCTCGCGACACGTCAGGACGACAGCAGGGAGATGAGCTGGCTCTTGCTCAGCCGCGAGTACCCGGTGCGGCCCGCGGCGCGCGCCCGCGCCCGGAGCTGCACGACGGTGAGCGCCTCGAGATCTCCGACGAGTGCGGGCTCCGCGACGAGTGCGGGCATTTCCGCGGGCTCGGCCGATCCGGGCGTCTTCGCGGGCTCGGCCGGGTCTGCGGACGGCTCCCCCTCGGAGGTCGCGCCACCCGAGATCTCCGCCACGACCCGGTCGTCGGCATCCTGCGCTTCGCGCTCCGCCTTCGCCGCGGCGCGCTCCGCCTTGTCCGCCGCCTTCTTCAGCGCCTTCGCCTCAGCCTTGCGCTGCTCGGCCTCGGCCGC
>NZ_RRYE01000371.1 GCF_004010105.1 Microbacterium sp. CPCC 204701 | reverse complement strand
CGCCCGCCAGTCGCCGCGCGGCGACAGCGAGCCCGCGGGCGAGACCTTCGGCCCGTTCGGGATCGCGGAGCGCTTGAACTGGGCGAACGCGAAGTAGCGCTGCAGGAACACCTGCAGCCACTTCACGACCGTCGGGAGGTCGTACGCGTAGCGGTCCTCGTCGGGGAAGCCGGGAGGCCAGGCTCCGGCATCCTTGTCGCCCCATGCGTGCGCCGCGACGTAGGCGATCTTCGACGGGCGGAAGCCGAAGCGCAGCACGTGGTACAGCGCGAAGTCGTGCAGGGCGTACGGCCCGATGCGGTCTTCGGTGGACTGCATCCTGCCGTCCTGACCGGCGGGAACGAGCTCGGGCGAGATCTCGGTGTCGAGCACCGACTGCAGCACCGCGGCCTCGGCGTCGTCCACGCCCTCGCGATGCGCGATGACCCAGCGGATGACGTGCTGGATGAGCGTCTTCGGCACGCCGGCGTTGACGGCGTAGTGGCTCATGTGGTCGCCGACGCCGTACGTCGCCCATCCCAGTGCGAGCTCCGACAGGTCGGACGTGCCGATCACCATGCCGCCGTTGTGATTGGCGAGGCGGAACAGGTAGTCGGTGCGCAGGCCTGCCTGCACGTTCTCGAACGTGACGTCGTGCACCGGCTCGCCGTCGGCGAACGGATGCCCGAGCCGCTCCAGCATCTCGGTCGCCGCCGGGCGGATGTCGATCGTCTCGATCGACGCGCCGACGGACTCCGCGAGCGCGATGGCGTTGGACCTGGTGTGCTCGCTGGTGGCGAAGCCGGGCATGGTGTACGCGAGGATGTCGTGCCTCGGCCGGCCCATGCGGTCCATGGCACGGGCGACCACCAGCAGAGCATGCGTCGAGTCGAGTCCGCCGCTCAGGCCGATGACCGGCTTCGGGCCGCCGATCGCGCGCATGCGCTGCACGAGGCCCGACACCTGGATGTTGAACGCCTCGTAGCAGTCGCGCGCGAGGCGCTCCGGGTCGTCGGGCACGAAGGGGAAGCGATCGAGCGGGCGGCGCAGCCCGATGTCGACGGCCGGCGGATCGAGCTCGAAGTGCACGGTGCGGAACGCGCCGGGGCCGAGCGCGGTCGCCCCATGGATCGCCTCGGCGCGCCGGTTGTCGTCGAACGTGCCCTGGCGGAGGCGGTCCTGGCGCAGGCGGTCGAGGTCGACGTCGGCGACCGAGCGGCGGGGGCCGTCGGGGAACCGCTCGGTCTCGGCCAGCAGGTTGCCGCCCTCGTAGATCATGGTCTGGCCGTCCCACGACACGTCGTTCGTGGACTCGCCCATGCCGGCTGCCGCGTACGCGTAGGCCGCGAGGCACCGCAGCGACTGCGACTGGCAGAGGTCCTTGCGGTCCTCCGCACGCGCGATCGTGATCGGGCTGCCGCTGAGGTTGAGCAGCACCGTGGCGCCGGCCAGCGCCGCGCGGGACGAGGGCGGGATCGGCACCCACACGTCTTCGCACACCTCGGCGTGCACGACGAGACCTGGCACGTCGAGCGCTTCGAACAGCAGGTCCGGCCCGAACGGCGCCTCGAGTTCGCCGACGCGGATGTCCTGCCCCTCCTGGTCGTCGCCCGGGGCGTACCAGCGCCGCTCGTAGAACTCGCGGTATGTGGGCAGGTGGGACTTGGGCACGACGCCGAGCAGCTCGCCCCGGTGGATCACGACGGCGCAGTTGTACAGGCGGCTGCGGTGGCGCAGCGGCGCGCCCACGACGAGCATCGGGAAGAGATCGACGGATGCCTCGACCAGCCGCTCGATCGCTGTCACGACGGCGTCGATCACGGGATCCTGCATCACGAGGTCGTCGATCGCGTAGCCGGTGAGGCACAGCTCGGGAAAGAGGGCGACGGCGATGGACTCGGCATCGCACAGCCGCGCGGCCTCGAGCACGGCATCCGCGTTGGTGGCGGGGTCGGCCACGGAGACCGGGATCGTGCAGGCCGCGACGCGGGCGAACCCGTGGCGGTACGCGCTCTCGAACGGCAGGCTCATGCGCTCCAGTCTGGCAGGTGGGTCGGCTTGCGGCATCCGCCTCGCCCCCGCGCGCGATCCGTCGCAGATGGCCGCTCGGGTCGGCGCGGAGCGACCATTTGCGACGGCTCGACCCGGTGGCAGGTGGTGTCGGATGCCGCGGCTAGGGTCGTGGAAGAAGGGCAGGGCATGCGATACATCGAGGACGAAGGCCGGATCGTCTGGAGCGCGAGCGACCTCAAGGCCGCCGCGGAGTGCGAGTTCGCGTGGCTGCGGGCGATCGACGCGAGGCTGGGGCGCATCGCCGCGGTCGAAGAGCCCGAAGACCTCACGCTCGAGCGCGCCGGTCGCCTCGGCACCGTCCACGAGCGGCGGGTGCTCGCCGACTATGTCGAGCGGTTCGGCGATCGCGTCGTGCAGATTCCCGAGGCGCGGTCGTCGGATGCCGCGGCCCTCGCCGATGCGGTGGCCCTGACGAACGCGGCCCTCGAGTCGGACGCCGAGGTCATCTACCAGGCGGCGTTCTCGACCGACGATTTCGTCGGATTCGCCGACTTCCTGGTGCGCGACCCTTCGACAGACTCAGGGATCACGGGGGTGCGGCCGTGGGTCGTGCAAGACACCAAGCTGGCGCGGCGCGCGCGGGTGACCGCGCTCATGCAGCTGGCTGCATACGTCGATCAGCTCGACCGGCTGCAGATGCCGCGGGCCGACCGTGTCGAGCTCCTCCTCGGCGACGGAAGCGTCAGCGTGCACGAGGTCGCCGACCTGCTTCCGGTTTTCGGGCTCCGTCGCGAGCGGCTCGCGGCGCTCATCGCCGACCGTCGCCTCGACCTCGGCGCC
>NZ_RRYE01000370.1 GCF_004010105.1 Microbacterium sp. CPCC 204701 | reverse complement strand
CGGCACCGCTCACGCAGCGCTGGGCGGCGGGAACGGCGCTCCTCGTGGTCACCGCGCTTGGGCTGGGCACGGCATTCGCCGCAGTCGGGGTCTCGGTCGCTTCCTCTCAGTCGATCGCCGTCCCGCTCTGGCCCGGCGCGGGTCTCAGTCTCGCGCTGCTGGGGGCACTCGGGGCGGCTCTGGTGACGCTCGACGCCGGCCTCGCGCCGCGCGCCGCGCTCGTGCGGGGCATCGCTGCCGCCGTCGTCTGCGTCGGGGTCGTGGTCCTCGCCGTGCCCTCGCTCACCGCGATGACGCAGAACCGCGCGACGATCGCGAACGGCCCGGCGAGCACACTGCCCGCGTTCGTCGCGGCCGAAGGGCGCGACGACCCCGACATCGGCACGCTGGTGCTGACGCCCCAGACTGCCTCAGGCGTCGCCGCACAGGTCGTGTGGGGTGCGAGCGAGACGCTCAGCGGCCAGACGACGGCGCTCTCGACCCGCACGCGGGCGACACCGCAGGACGCGGCCGTCGCCGAGCTCGCCGCCGACCTCGTCACCTCGGCTGCCGAGGACGCTGTGGCGGAACTCGCCGGCCTCGGGGTGGGGTTCATCCTCCTCGCGCCGTCGCCGTCGCCGCCCGAGTCCGATGCCGCCCGCATGATGAGGCTGTCGGCGACGACCGCGCTCAACCAGCGCCAGACGCTCGTGGTGGTCGGCGACACGGCCAAGGGCGAGCTCTGGCGCGTCATCGCCGACATCGCGCCGCGTCCGCAGGAGCCGGCATCCGTCACAGCCCTCGCCCGCGCGATCGCGATCGGCCAGCTCATCGTCTTCGGCATCGCGCTGCTGCTGGCTCTGCCGACGGCTGCGACCCGGCGTGACGCACGTCGCACGCCGCGTGTGGTGGGCCCGCACTGGCAGGAGGGCCGATGAGCGATCGACGGGTGTTCCGATGGGCGACGACCAGCACGAGGATGCTGATCGGCACGGTGGTGTCGATCGCTGCGGCGATGGCCGTCGTCACCGCGGTGTCGCTGACCTGGCCGACTCTGCTGCGGGAGCCCGTCAGCGTCGCCGCGACACCGGCGCCGGCCGCGTCGGTGACCGCGTGCGACGGCGGGCTGCTGTCGATCGGCCGGGATCCGACGGATGCCGATGCCCTGGTCACCGCGGCTCGGCAGTCCGTCACGAGCGGGGTGAGCGCCGATGCGCCCCCAGCCGCCGAGCAGGTGCTCGAAGTGACCGGCGTCGGCTCCGGACCGGTGGTCTTCACGGCTCCGCCGCGGGACCGTCAGCGGATCGACGTCGCCGCCGCCGGCGCCTCGACCGTCACGGCCGACGACCTCGCCGGCTTCGCCGCGTCGGCGTGCCGCCCGCCGCTGCTGGAGTCGTGGCTCATCGGAGGATCGGGCCTGACCGGCGCCGCCGACCTGGTGCTTCTTGCGAACCCGGGCTCCGTGCCGGCGACGGTGGAGCTCACGGTGTACGGCGTGGGGGGACCGCAGATCCCGCCCGGCGCGTCCGACATCGTGGTCCCCCCGAAGACCCAGCGGGTGGTGCCGCTCGCCGGGATCGCGCTGGACGAGGCGAGCCCGGTCATCCGCGTCTCCGCGGTCGGCGCGCCCATCCACGCGTCGCTGCAGGCCAGCATCACGCGGACGCTGACGCCCGGAGGCGTTGAACAGGTCGGCGCGGTGCCGCATCCCGCGCCGGTGCAGACGATCACCGGGATCAGCGTCACCGGCCGGAGCGAGCCGACGACGACACCCGACGAGAGCCTGACGCCCGTCGAGCCGGAGATCACGCAGACCGCCACGGTCGTGCGCCTGCTGGCGCCGTCGGCGGCGACCACCGCCACCGTGACCGTCACCGCGATCGGCCGCGTCGAGCCGGCGCTCGAGCCGCAGCAGGTGCCGCTCGAGGCGGGCAAGCCGCTCGAGCTCGCGCTCGACGGGCTGGCCGTCGGCTCGTACACGGTGGAGGTCGTCGCCGAGGAACCCGTGCTCGCGGCCGTGTGGCAGACGACGGGGTTCGGTGCGGGCGCCGACTTCGCCTGGTACACGCCTGCGCCCGAGGTGTCGGTGCCCAGCCTGTTCGCCGTGCCGAACGGGCCGCCGCCGACCCTCACGATCGTCAACCCGAGGGGCGAGCCCGCCGTGATCGCCGTGACCTCCGAGGACGCCGCGTTCCGGCTCGAGCTCACGGTCCCCGCCGACGGTGCGATGACGGCGCGCCTGTCGTCACGCACGGTCTATCTGATCGACCCCGCATCGCCCGTGCACGCGTCGCTGTCGTTCACCGGCGACGGCGCCCTCGCGGGTGTTCCGGTGTGGCCGGCGGATGCCGCGGCGCCGGAGATCGTCGTCTATCCCTGACGCGGCTCGACCTTGACGCGGCTCACGTCGACGCTCGCCGACGCTCCATTTGACCGAACCGCGTCAGAAGTACCGGAAGCGCTCCGGGCCGAGGTCCCACGGGTCGCGGTCGAGGTACTCGGCGGCGGCGCGGAACACCGCGCTCTCGACCATCATGCGCCGATGCAGGTCGTCGTCGCGGTGCAGGTGGCTGAGGCGCTCGATGGGCATCCGGTACAGGATGATCCGCTTCTCCTCGGGCAGCACCGTCCACCGCGGGATGCCGCCGGCGTCGGTCGCCATCGGCATGTCGGCGACCTCGAAGCGCACCTCGCGCAGCTCCGGCCACGCCGACCGGAGGAACTCGGCGGCGGTGCCGACTGCGAGGTCGAATCGCTCCACGCGCGTGTCGAGCGGGGGGAGGGGCGGGCGCACGGCAGGGCTGCGCCCGAGGCGGCCGTGCCGGCCATGACGGTCGGCGCGCCGCGGCGCGTGCTCGCTGATCCTCGCCCTTCGC
>NZ_RRYE01000037.1 GCF_004010105.1 Microbacterium sp. CPCC 204701 | reverse complement strand
CTCAGCCGCGCACGCGGCGCGCTGCGGGCGGGCCTCGTGCAGTCCCTGCTGGCCGGCGACCCCGCCCTGGCCCGCCGTACGTCGCGCGACCTGTGGGGGCCCCTGCCCTTCGCCCCGATCGTCGTGGGACTGACCGATGCCGCGGCCGCGCGCGTCGAGGGCATCGCCGAGCTTCTCGAGCTCCGGGCGGAGGAGAACCGAGGCAGCCTGTTCTTCGGCCGCGGCGACGACGGCCTGGTGCTCGTGGCCCCTGCCGGCGACGGGACCGCCATCCACGAGCTCGTCGAGCGCTTCGACGTCCGAGTGGGGCTCTCGAACCCCACGGGCTACGACGGCTTCGCGGCTGCCCTGGGCGAGGCGCGCGTGGCGCGCGACCGCGGCGCGGGCCCGATCACGGCGTTCGCCGACGTGTCGCGCAGCGGCGTGCTGTCGGCCCTCACCGACGACGCCCGGGCCCTCGCTCACGCAGAGCTCGCCCCGCTGTTCGATCACGATGCCGCCGACGGCACGAGCCTCGTCCACACGCTGCAGGTGTGGCTCGACGAGGACTGCTCGCACGAGGCATCCGCCCGCGCTCTCGGCGTGCACCGGCACACCGTGCGCACGAGGCTCGCCCTGATCGAGCGCGTGCTCGGTCGCGAGCTCGCGTCGTTCGCGACGCGCGCCGAGCTGTGGGCTGCGCTGCGCGTCCTCGACGCCTGACCCCGCACCGCTGGAATCGCGCACTCTGCTCTGACACGCGGTCGCGAGCAGCCGAGTGCGCGATTCGAAGACGGCGGGGCGGGCGGATGCCGCCAATGCAGACGGTCGCAAACGGGCACGATTCCGCGACGCATTGCGTCGGCGGGGCGGCCGCGACCGGCGGCAACCGACGGGAGGATGGGCGCATGAGCGAGACCGGGGTGCCCAACGGAGACGTGTCGTGGTGGTGGCGGAACCTCGGCGGCACCCCGGCGCCCCGCGCACCGCTGCCGGGTGACCTCGACGCCGACGTCGCGATCGTCGGCGCCGGCTACACCGGGCTGTGGGCTGCTTACTACCTCAAGCGCGCGCAGCCCGACCTGCGGGTCGTCGTGGTCGAGCAGCGGTTCGCGGGGTTCGGGGCATCCGGCCGCAACGGCGGCTGGCTCACCAACACTGTCACCGGCGGGCGCGAGCGCTACGTGGACCGGTCCCTGAGCCCGTCGAAGGGCGGCCGCGACGCGGCCATCGCGCAGCAGCGCGCGCTCAACGACACCGTCGACGAGGTCATCGCGGTCGCGGAGCGCGAAGGCATCGACGCCGACATCGTCAAGGGTGGCGAGTTCGGGATCGCACGCACGCCGGCACAGCTCGCGCGACTCCGCGCGGCGTACGAGAGCGAGCGGGAGTGGCCCCACACCGACCTGGAATGGCTGGATGCCGCGACCGCGGCATCCAGGATCCGCATCGACGGCCTGCTCGGCGCCGCGTGGCATCCGCACTGCGCGCGGGTGCATCCGGCCAAGCTCGTGCGCGGCCTCGCCGAGACCGTCGAGCGGCTCGGCGTGACGATCCACGAGCAGACGCACGTGCGCGAGATCGCCCCCGGCCGCGCCGTCACCGACCGCGGCACCGTGCGCGCGGCGCACGTGCTGCGGGCGACCGAGGGCTTCACCGCAGACCTCGCCGCCGAGCATCGCACGTGGCTGCCGATGAACTCGTCGATGATCGTGACCGAGCCGCTTCCGCGGTCGTTCTGGGGCGCGGTGGGGTGGGACGGCCGTGAGACCCTCGGCGACTTCGCCCACGTCTACATGTACGCGCAGCGCACCGCCGACGACCGCATCGCGTTCGGTGGCCGGGGCGTGCCCTACCGCTACGGCTCGCGCGTCGACACCGACGGCGCGACGCAGCAGCGCGCGATCCGCTCTCTGACGACGCTGCTGCGCGAGTTCTTCCCGGATGCCTCGGTCGTGCCGATCGCGCACGCCTGGGCGGGTGTGCTCGGCGTGCCGCGCGACTGGGCGGCGACCGTCGGCCACGACCGCTCCACCGGGCTCGGGTGGGCCGGCGGCTACGTCGGAACCGGCGTCACCGCGACGAACCTCGCCGGCCGCACGCTCGCCGACCTCGTACTCGGCCGCGACACCGACCTCGCACGCCTGCCGTGGGTCGGGCACCGCGCGAAGCACTGGGAGCCCGAGCCGCTGCGATGGACCGCCGTGAACGCCATCTACACCGCGTACCGCATGGCCGACCGGATCGAGGCATCCGGCTCGTCCTCCCGCACGGCCTGGCCGGCGCACATCGCCGACATCGTCGCCGGTCGGCACTGACTCTCGCGCTTCGGGCGCCCACCGCGGCTCGGCCCACGACATCCGCCACCGAATCAGGTGATCTCACCGACACAGGACGAATCGCGCCGAAACGTCCTGCGCCGGCCACATCTCCTGATCTCGTCGGCCTACGTCGCTGATCTCATCGCCGTACCCAGCGGATCCGTCGCCGTACCCAGCGCGCACCGACCGAACGGATGCCGAACCACGACATCCGCCACCGAATCAGGTGATCTCACCGACGCAGGACGAATCGCGCCGAAACGTCCTGCGCCTGCCACATCTCCTGATCTCGCCGGCGCGGTCGGACGCCACGTCCCGTGTAGCACGCGACGGATGCCGCCGCCAGGGCGTTCCCGGACGCGCCGGGTCGCGGCATCCTGCATCATCATGAGTCCATTCTCATGCCTAATACCTGTCAGGTGTTAGGTTTTAGGCGTACATTCGTGGAAGGGCGCGGCAGCGCGCCGACACAGCCGAGGCAAGGACGCCGCGCGGGTGCGGCGACGACCGAAGGAGGCGTCAGACCGATGACACGATCAGGTGCACGCAGGACTTCCCGGTGGGCGGGGGCGGGGGCCACAGCGCTCGTGGGCGCACTGGTGCTCGCCGGATGCGGCCGCACGGACGGCGGCGGTGGTGGCGACGACGGGGGCGGCGGCGAGGCGATCGACGACTCCCCCGCGACCGGCACGGTGCAGGTATGGGCGATGGGCAACGAGGGCGAAGTGCTCGACGAGCTCGCCGCGCAGTTCGAGGAGGAGAACCCCGACGTCACGATCGAGGTGACGGCCGTGCCGTGGGAGAGCGCGCACGACCGCATCGCGACCGCGATCGCCGGCGGCGAGACCCCCGACGTGACGATGCTCGGCACGACCTGGGTCGGCGAATTCGCCGCCACCGGGGCGTTCGAGCCGACACCCGACGGGCTCGTCGACGAGTCGTCGTTCTTCGAGGGCTCGTGGGACACCACGGTCGTCGACGACGTCGCGTACGGCGTGCCGTGGTACGTCGACACGCGCGTGCTCTATTACCGCACCGACCTCGCCGAGCAGGCGGGCGTCGAACCGCCGACGACGTGGGACGAGTACAAGTCCTTCACGCAGGCGCTGCAGTCCGCGGGGGCCCAGTGGGGCGTCTCGCTTCCCCCGGGCGGCTTCGACTCGTGGCAGTACGTCACTCCGCTCGCGTGGCAGCAGGGCGGCGACATCCTGAACGACGACGGCACCGAGTTCACCTTCGACACCCCGGAGTGGGAGGAAGCGTTCACGTTCTACACCAGCTTCTTCGAGGAGGGCATCGCGGAGCCGCGGCGCCTGGAGGGCGGCGAGATCGAGCAGGCGTTCATCAACGGCGAGGTCGCTGCGTTCTACAGCGGCCCGTTCCACGTGAGCCTGCTGCTCGACCAGGGCGGCGAGGAGTTCGCCGAGCAGTTCGGAGTGGCGATGGTCCCCGGCGCCGACAGCCGCACGAGCTTCACCGGCGGAGGCAACCTCGCGGTCTTCGAAGACACCGACAACCGCGACGCCTCGTGGAAGTTCGTGCGCTGGCTGAGTCAGCCCGAGACGCAGATCGCGTGGTATGACATCTCGGCCGATCTGCCGAGCGTGCAGGCGGCGTGGGACGACGCGACGTTCGCCGAGGACCCCTACCTCAGCGTCTTCGGCGAGCAACTCCAGGACTCGAAGGCACCGCCGGCGATCCCCACGTGGGCGCAGGTGTCGGCCGTGATCGACCAGGAGCTCGAGAAGGCGACCCGCGGCGAGACGACCCCCGCCGACGCGATCGCCACGATCCAGCAGCAGGCGACCTCGGTCGGCACCGGGCAATAGGAACCCGGGCATGACCGCTCTCGCGACCCCGGCTCCGCCGCGCGGCCCCGTCCCTCGGGTGCGCGCCTCGCGGCGGAGCCGGCGGATGACGCTCACGGCGTGGATGTTCGCCCTGCCGTTCGTGGTGCTGTTCGTCGTGTTCATGGCAGGGCCGATCGTCGCCTCGCTCCTCATGAGCTTCACCGACATGACCACGCGCGACCTGCAGACGCCGTTCCAGGTGAACATCGTGGGTCTCGACAACTACGCACGGCTCTTCCAGGACCCGCGGTTCGTGCGGTCGCTCGCGAACACCTTCACGTTCGTGATCGTCGCGGTGCCGCTCACGATGGGGCTGGCGCTCGTCGTGGCACTCGCGCTCGACAAGGGCATCCGCCGGTTCCGGACGGTGTTCCGCGTCGGCTATTACGCACCCGTGGTGACGAGCATCGTCGCGATCGCGATCGTGTGGCGGTTCATCCTCCAGCCCGACGGACTGCTGAACGGCTTCCTCGGGCTGTTCGGCATCCAGGGGCCGGACTGGCTGCAGTCGACGACGTGGGCGCTGCCGTCGCTGATCATGATGGCGGTCTGGCGCAACATCGGGACGCTCATGGTCATCTTCCTCGCCGCACTCCAGGGCGTTCCGCGCGAGCATCACGAGGCCGCCATGGTCGACGGGGCGAACGCGTGGCAGCGGTTCTGGAACATCACGATCCCCGCGATGCGCCCCGCGCTGCTGTTCGCGGCGGTCATCACCGGCATCGGCTTCCTGCAGTTCTTCGAGGAGCCCTTCGTCATGACCCGCGGCGGTCCGCTCGACGCGACGCTGTCGACCGCGATGTACACGTACCAGCAGTTCGGGTTCGGCAACTACGCGTATGCGTCGGCCGCGAGCTACGTGCTCTTCATCGCGATCGTGATCCTCTCGCTCATCCAGTTCCGCTTCCTCGGAAGGAAGGACTGACATGGCCACCGTCGCCCCCTCCTCGACCGCGTCGCGCACCGCGGCCGAGTCGGCGCCTCGGCGCCGTCGCCCCCGCGAGAAGACCCGGTGGTGGCTCTACGTCGTGCTCTTCCTCGGGCTCGCCGCGATGGTCATGCCGTTCGTCTGGATGATCCTCGGATCCTTCAAGACGGATGCCGAGATCCGGCAGTACCCGACCGAGTTCCTGCCCCGCGAGCCCACGGTCGAGAATTACGAGACCCTGTTCGGACGGCTGGACTTCGCGACCTTCTTCGTCAACAGCATCGTCGTGGCCGTCTTCGTGACGCTCGGCAACATCGTGTTCTGCTCGATGATCGGGTATGCCCTCGCCAAGCTCGAGTTCCGCGGCAAGAAGCTGCTGTTCGCGCTCGTGCTGGCGACCCTCATGGTGCCGGGAGTCGTGACCTTCGTGCCGCTGTTCGTGCTGACGGCGAACCTGGGGCTCGTAAACTCGTACCCCGGCCTCATCCTGCCGTTCCTCATCGCGCCGATCGGCGTGTTCCTGATGCGGCAGTTCATGCTCAGCCTGCCCGACGAGCTGATCGAGGCGGCGCGCATCGACGGAGCGAGCGAGTGGCGCATCTTCCTGCGCGTGATCATGCCGATGTGCGGACCGGCGGTCGCGACCCTCACGATCCTCACGTTCCTCGCCAGCTGGAACAACTTCCTGTGGCCGCTCGTGGTCGCCACCACCGAAGACATGTACACCCTGCCCGTCGCGCTGGCGCTGTACTCGGTCGGCCAGAACGCTGCGCGCTACGGCCTCATGATGGCGGGCGCCGTCGTGGTCGTCGTTCCCGTGCTCGCCGTCTTCGTGCTGCTGCAGCGCTACTTCGTGCAGGGCATCGCGCTCACCGGCATCAAGTGACCCAGACGGATGCCGGCTCCGCAGCCGCGGGCCGCGGCATCCGTCATCCCGAAAGAAAGGATCATCGCCACGATGAAGTTCCCCGAAGGCTTCCTGTGGGGCGCGTCGACCGCTGCGCACCAGATCGAGGGCGGAAACGTCAACTCCGACTGGTGGCAGCGCGAGTGGGGGCACCTTCCCGGGCCGCCCGTCGAATCGCCCTCGGGCGACGCCGCCGACAGCTACCACCGCTACCCCGAAGACATGGCGCTGCTCGCCCACGCGGGACTGCGCGCCTACCGCTTCAGCATCGAGTGGGCGCGCATCGAACCCGAGAAGGGGTGGTTCTCGCGCGCCGCGCTCGACCACTACCGGCGCATGATCGGGACGGCCCGCGACCTGCGCCTCGAACCCGTGATCACCCTGCACCACTTCACCAACCCGGTGTGGTTCGCCCGCGACGGCGGATGGCGGACGGATGCCTCGGTCGACGCGTTCCGGCGCTACGTCGAGGGCGTCCTGCCCCTGCTCGACGGCGTCGACCTCGTCTGCACGATCAATGAGCCCAATATGGTGTCGGTCCTCGCCGACCCGGAGGTCGGCTTCCCCTCGGTCGGGCTGCCGCCGGGGATCCCGGCGGTCACCGACCGGCTGATCGCTGCGCATCGAGCGGCCGTCGACCTGGTGCGGTCGGCGGGCGCGCGCGCCGGGTGGTCGGTGGCGACCCAGGCGTATCAGCCGGAGCCCGGCGCCGAGGCTGTCGCCGCCGCGTACGGGGCGTCGCGCGAGGATGTGTTCCTCGACGCCGCCGAGGGCGACGACTGGGTCGGGGTGCAGGCGTACACCCGCACGAAGATCGGACCCGACGGGCCGCTGCCCATCCCGCACGACGCCGAGCGCACGCTCACGGGGTGGGAGTACTACCCGCCCGCGGTGGGCGAGGGCATCCGCAACGCGTGGCGCCGCGCGAAGACTCCCGTGTACGTGACCGAGAACGGCATCGCCACCGCCGACGACGACCGCCGCATCGACTACACGACGGGCGCGCTCGAGGCGGTGCTCGCCTGCATCCAGGAGGGTGTCGATGTGCGGGGCTACCTGCACTGGAGCGCTCTCGACAACTACGAGTGGGGCAGCTTCCGGCCCACCTTCGGGCTCATCGCGTGGGATCCCGAGACCTTCGAGCGGCACCCCAAGCGCAGCCTCGACTGGCTCGGACGGGTCGCTCAAGCCAACGCCCTCTGACGGCTCGATTCCGCGGTTCGGAGGGTGCCGGGTGCGCACAACTCAGGCAGGACGCGGCCCTCGGAGCTGCAGCGGCCGTCCGCTGCCCATGTCTGCCTGAGTTGTGCGCGCGCCCGCGCGCCGGTGCCGAGCGCGCCTCAGCCGCTCGGGCGGAGGTAGCCGCGCACGAACTCCTCGAACAGCGGGACCATATCGACCGACTCGTCGAGGAGCCACTGCAGTTGGATGCCATCCATCACTGCGCTGATGAGCCGCGCGGCGAGCGCGGGATCCAGGTCGGCGCGCACCTCCCCTGCCTCCTGAGCCGCGCGCAGCAGCTCCTCCCCCGTCGCGGCACCCGACCGGTAACGCTCCGCGAAGTCCTCGTGGGACGGATGCTCCGAGTCGGTCGCCTCCGCCGACACGATCGCGTACAGCGAGGTCAGGCCGCGCGAGGACTGGTTGTAGGCGACGACCTTCTCGGCCTGCTGGACGAGCGTGTGCTCCGCAGGGTCTCCGGCCGCCTCGCGCACCTTCTCGTCGCGCTGCCGAAGCACCTCGACGAACAGCTCCTCCTTGCCGGAGAAGTGGTGCATCAGGCCCGCCGGGGTGAGGCCGACGCGCTTGGCGATCTCACGCAGCGACCCGCTGTGGAACCCGGTGCGCGAGAACACCGCGAGCGCCTCGTCGACGATCGCCTGCCGTCGGGCCTGACCCTTCGCGTAGCTGCCCCGTGGGCGCCGAGCCGTCGTCGGCGCGGACTCCTGCTCAGCGCTCACGGTTCCTCCCGTTCCTGCCCCCGGCCGGGTGCGGCTCAGCGTTCGGGCTGTCCGCGATCGCCCCACGACGACTCGAACACCAGCTGCCGCATCGCGGGCCGGAGGAGCTTCTCCATGTCGCGATCGACGAAGTAGTCCTTCAGCGTATCCCCGGTGAGCTCGTTGCCGATGGCCGCCATGATCATGGACTGGTCGAGCGAGAGGTAGCGCTCCGCGATCGTCCCGCTGCGCACCGCCACCGAGTCGTAGAAGCCCCCACGGCCGTACGCGCCGAGCTCGGTCTCGATGCGGCGGAGGTTGTCGATCGCGCCCCCGCGGTCGTACGGCAGTGCGAGGAACGCGGCGTGCGGCGTCACGACACCGTCGCCGTACTCAGGGTCGGGGTTCGTGCCCGCGGTGCAGCCGGGGTGGTCGATGTCGACGTCCGTGTGCTCGGCATCCGAGAAGTACCCGTCCGAGCGCATGCCCGCGATGTCGACGCCGTACTCGGAGTATCCGCCGAACGGGTTGCTCGCAGGAGAGAACCCCCAGTACCCGTAGCCGGCGTCCGCAAGGCCGTGGTGCTCGTGCACGGCCACCGTGATGGGGTGGTTGAGACGCCACGACCGCGGCCCCCATTTCGCCTCGGGCACGAGCAGGTCGGGCATGAGCGCCTCGAACATGCTGCCGCCCCACGTCGGCACGAAGTCCATGCCCGCGTACGAGTACACGCCTTCCCACACCTGGAAACCGTCGTAGGTGCGGTACTCGCCGGTCGGCAGCTGCTCCTGCCAGTCCCAGTCGCAGCCGGGCGGCATCGTGCGGTGTGTGCCGGAGAGCGCAGTGGGCGGGATCTCGCCGTTGGCGATGCCGAGGTAGGTCGCGATGCGGCTCTCGCTGACCGTCGTGTCGTAGTGGTGGCACGTGTAGTAGACCGTCTCGCCCGACCCGTTGTACATCGGAGCCTCGGCGCTGCAGTCCGGCGGCGGCACCTCCCAGAATCCGCCTCTGTTCGTGCCGGCGTGCAGCCCCGGCGCCCCTTCCGGGTTGAAGAACGCCGAGAAGTCCATCGAGTCGTACAGGGCATCCGCCTGTGCGGCGAGCGCCGGCTCGGCCTCGCGCACGATGCGAAGACCCGACGCCAGCCAGCCGTTGTCGACGGTGCTGAGGAACGGGTGGACCGGATCGCCCGAGTCCGGCCAGGTCGTGAGCGTGGCGCCCGTCGCCGGGTCGTACCAGTTGTAGTACATGCCGCTGGCGTCGTTGCGCTCCAGCGTGCCGAGCGTTTCGAGGGTCGTCGCCATGCGCTCGCGCGCCTCGTCGGCCGAGATGATGCCGAGATCGCGCGCGGTGACGGTCGACCACAGGTAGCCGCCGATGTTGGTCGGCGACGTGTACGCGCCGACCGTCGTCAGGTCGCCGGTGATGTTGTCGGACGGCAATCCCGTCGTCTCATCGCTCATCGCGTCGAGCGACACCCACGTGTCGTGGGCCCACCGCTCGAGCAGGTCATCGCCCGGCTTTCCACCGCCGCTCGCTGCGGTCGGGGCGCCCAGCGCCAGTCCCGTGGCGACCAGTCCCGCGGCCGCCACTGTGCTCACCCATCGCTTCATCGCGCTCTCCTCGTCGGAAGCGGCTCCGCTGGGCGGAACCGTCGGTGCGCAAAACCTTACACACGATAGGTATTGGCGTGAAGGTGCGGGATCCGGTCTCTCACCCGGTTCTCACGGATGCCGCGGCCCGCGGCATCCTTCGCCCATAACAGGTGATCTGACGGACGCAGGACCATTCGCAGCCAGAACATCCTGCACACGCCAGAACAGGTGATCTGACGAACGCAGGACCATTCGCAGCCAGAACATCCTGCACACGCCAGAACAGGTGATCTGACGAACGCAGGACCATTCGCACCAGAAACGTCCTGCACACGCCAGAACACCTGTTCCCGACGCGAGGCACTGGGCGTCAGCGCGGGGCGTGGGCCTCGAGGAACTCGTAGACGTCCGTCGAGTCGACGCCGGGGAACGCGCCCGTCGGCAGGGTCGCCAGGAGCGTCCGCGGCGTGCGCACGTTCGGCCACGAGTGCTCGCGCCACGCGGCCTCCAGGTCGGCGGGCGCGCGTCGGCAGCAGACCTCGACCGAGTGCTTCGAGACTCCGCGGTTGGGGGTGTCGCGCCCGAGGAACCACTTCGTGTCGTCGAACCGCACGCCCACCGACACCGAGTGCGCACCCTCGCTCGAGAGCTCCACGCGTGCCGTGCACCAGTACGTGCCGTTGCCGGTATCGGTGTACTGGTAGTACGGGTTGAAGTGATCGTCGACGTCGAAGACGACGCGCGAGGTCCAGCGCCGGCAGCACATCTGCCCCTCGATCGCGCCGAGGCGGTCGGTGGGGAAATTGACGTCGTCGTTCTCGTACGCCTTCGTGATCGTGCCCGACTCGTGCACCTTCAGAAAGTGCACCGGGATGCCGAGGTGCACGGTCGCGAGATTCGTGAAGCGGTGCGCGGCCGTCTCGTACGACACCGAGTACGCGTCGCGGAGGTCTTCGATCGAGATCGCGCGGTCCTTCTTGGCCTCCTGCAGGAACGGCACGGCGTGCGCCTCGGGGATCAGGAGCGCGCCCGTGAGGTAGTTGGTCTCGACCCGCTGGCGAAGGAACTCCGCGTACGAAGTCGGCTCGCGGTGCCCGAGGATGCGGCTCGAGAGCGCCTGCAGCACCGCCGTGCGCGGGTCGCCCTTCGCGGACAGGCGGCTCGACAGGTACAGGCGGCCGTTCTTGATGTCGGCCACCGAACGCGTCGTCTGCGGCAGGTCGGGCACGTAGTGCAGCGTGAACCCGAGATGGGCGGCGATGTCGGATGCCGTCCGCTGGGTGAGCGGGCCACCCGGGTGGTCGACGGCGTCGAGGATGCGGCGCGCCTGCTGCTCGAGCTCTTCGAAGTAGTTGTTCTGCGTGCGCATGAGGCGGCGCAGCGCCACGTTCGCGCGGCGGGCCTCCTCCGGCGTCGCCGCGCGCTCATCGCGGAGCCGCTCGATCTCGCCCTGCAGTGCGAGCATCGCCTTCAGCGCCTCGGTCGGCACGGTCTTGCCGATGCGGAACGGCGGGATGCCGAGCGCCTGGAACGTCTGGCCGCGCATGGCCCGCTCGAGCGCGATCTCGACGGTGGCCCGTTCGTCCAAGGGCTCGGCCTCGAGGATCTGGTCGAGCGACGAACCGAGGGCTCGCGCGATCGCCTGGAGCAGCGTGAGCTTCGGCTCGCGGCGACCGTTCTCGATCATCGACAGCTGGCTGGGCGCACGGTCGACCGCGGCGGCGAGCTCTTCGAGCGTCATGCCGCGCTCGGTGCGCAGCTGCCGGATGCGGCGGCCGATCGTGAGGGGATCCACCTCTTCATCGTCCGGGACTGCTACCAGCAGATCGGGGGTGAACGTCGTCGTCATGGCGCGATTCTGTCACGAAAGCAGAAATAGTGGAAAACTTCACAGGCCAGATCCTTGGTTCCAGCTCCGATCTTCACCGCAGAGTGGTCTCACGGCTCCCACCGATCCGCCAGAACACGGATCACGGATGCCGCGCCCGGCCGACACCGCCGGGTCGCGGCATCCACATCACATCTGCTTCACAGACAGGACATCGACATGAGACCTGCGACCGCGACCCCGATGCGTACGCGCACGGGGCCCATCCCCACCTCGACCCACGAGCCCGCAATCGAGATCGCCGGCCGCCTCGGCCCCCGCTACGACGAGATCCTGACGCCCGAGGCCATCGCGTTCCTCACCGAGCTGCACCACCGGTTCGGCGCCCGCCGGCACGACCGGCTCGCCGATCGCATGCGCCGCCGGTTCGAGATCGGCAACGGGCACGACCCGCAGTTCCGTGCCGACACCGCACACATCCGCAACGACCCCGACTGGCGGGTCGCCGGCGCCGGGCCCGGCCTCGAGGACCGCCGCGTCGAGATCACGGGTCCGACCGACCCGAAGATGACGATCAACGCGCTCAACTCCGGGGCGAAGGTCTGGCTCGCCGACCAGGAGGATGCCACGAGCCCCACCTGGAAGAACGTCATCGTGGGGCAGCTGAGCCTGCGCGACGCGATCCGCGGCGAGCTCGACTTCACCAGCCCGGAGGGCAAGCGCTACGAGGTCACCGCCGAGCGCACGCCCACGATCGTGATGCGCCCGCGCGGCTGGCACCTCACCGAGAACCACCTCCGGTTCACCGATCGCACCGGCCGCACGATGGCCGCATCGGGTTCGCTCGTCGACTTCGGGCTGTACTTCTTCCACAACGCGAAACAGCTGATCGCGAACGGACGCGGACCGTACTTCTACATCGCCAAGCTGGAGTCCGGCGAAGAGGCCAAGCTGTGGGACGACGTCTTCACGTTCAGCGAGCGGCACATCGGCATCCCGCACGGCACGATCCGCGCCACCGTGCTGATCGAGACGCTGCCGGCGGCGTTCGAGATGGAGGAGATCCTCTTCGAGCTGCGCGACCACTGCGCGGGCCTGAACGCCGGTCGCTGGGACTACATCTTCTCGATCATCAAGAACTACCGCGGCCGCGGCGCGCGCTTCGTGCTGCCCGACCGCAGCGAGGTCACGATGACGGTGCCGTTCATGCGCGCCTACACCGAGCTGCTCGTGCAGACGTGCCACAAGCGCGGCGCCTTCGCGATCGGCGGCATGAGTGCCTTCATCCCGAACCGCCGCGACCCCGAGGTCACCGAGCGCGCGTTCGAGAAGGTGGCCGCCGACAAGAGGCGCGAGGCGGGCGACGGCTTCGACGGCACGTGGGTCGCGCACCCCGACCTCATCCCCGTGGCGCGCGCCGAGTTCGACGCGGTGCTCGGCGACCGGCCGAACCAGCTCGATCGGCAGCGTCCCGACGTCGAGGTGAAGGCGGCCGACCTCATCGACGTCCACATCGGCCGCCCCATCACGGCGGCCGGCGTGCGCGACAACGTGTCGGTCGCGATCCGCTACATCGAGGCGTGGCTGCGGGGCCTGGGCGCCGTCGCCATCGACAACCTCATGGAGGATGCCGCGACGGCCGAGATCTCGCGGTCGCAGGTGTGGCAGTGGATCCACCAGGACCGCGCCACGGAGGACGGCACGCCGATCACGCGCGACTACGTGGAGGGGCTGATCGTCCAGGTGCTCGGCGAAGGGGAACGCCGCGACGGCGACCGCTTCGACGACGCGGCGGAGATCTTCCGCGAGGTCGCGCTCGGCCAGGACTTCCCGGCGTTCCTGACCCTGCCGGCGTACTCGCGCTTCCTCACCGAGACCGAGTGACGCGGCATCCGTGTCCCGATTTCCGCCGCATTCGACCCTTCGAGCCGGCGGAGATCGGGACACCAGGACCACTTTTCGGGACTCAACCACCATCACTGCGAAGGACACGACAATGACTGCCTACCAAGACGACATCGAAGCCATCGAGGCGCTCACGCAGCAGCACGGCTCGACCTGGGACGCCATCAACCCCGAGCACGTCGCCCGCATGCGTGCGCAGAATCGCTTCCGCACCGGCCTCGAGATCGCCCAGTACACCGCCGACATCATGCGCCGTGATATGGCCGAGTACGACGCCGACTCGTCGGCGTACACGCAGTCACTCGGCGTGTGGCACGGCTTCATCGGCCAGCAGAAGCTGATCTCGATCAAGAAGCACCTGAAGAGCACGAACAAGCGCTACCTGTACCTGTCGGGCTGGATGGTCGCCGCGCTCCGGTCCGAGTTCGGCCCCCTTCCCGACCAGTCGATGCACGAGAAGACCACTGTGCCCGCCCTCATCGGGGAGCTCTACACGTTCCTGCGTCAGGCCGACGCCCGCGAACTCGACCTGCTCTTCACGCGCCTCGACGACGCGCGCGCCGCCGGCGACGAGACCGCCGTGGAGTTCATCCAGTCACAGATCGACAACCACGAGACCCACGTCGTGCCGATCATCGCCGACATCGACGCGGGCTTCGGCAACCCCGAGGCCACCTACCTCCTCGCCAAGAAGATGATCGAGGCGGGCGCATGCGCCATCCAGATCGAGAACCAGGTCTCGGACGAGAAGCAGTGCGGTCACCAGGACGGCAAGGTCACCGTGCCGCACGAGGACTTCCTCGCCAAGATCAACGCGGTGCGCTATGCGTTCCTCGAGCTCGGCATCGACAACGGCATCATCGTCGCCCGCACCGACTCGCTCGGTGCCGGACTCACGCAGAAGCTCGCCGTGTCACACCACCCCGGCGACCTCGGGGACCAGTACAACTCGTTCCTCGACGTCGAGGAGGTCTCGGAGGCGGAGCTGAGCGACGGCGATGTGATCATGCGGCGCGAGGGCAAACTGCTGCGCCCCAAGCGCCTGGCCAGCAACCTGTACCAGTTCCGTCCGGGCACGGGCGAGGACCGCGTCGTGCTCGACTGCATCACCTCCTTGCAGAACGGTGCCGACCTGCTGTGGATCGAGACCGAGAAGCCGCACGTCGAGCAGATCGCCGGAATGGTCGACCGCATCCGGGAGGTCGTGCCCGACGCCAAGCTCGTCTACAACAACAGCCCCTCGTTCAACTGGACCCTCAATTTCCGCCAGCAGGCGTACGACCTGCTCGCGGAGCGGGGCGAGGATGTCACGGCCTACGACCGCGCCGACCTCATGAACGTGGAGTACGACGACACCGAGCTGGCGCGGCTCGCTGACGAGAAGATCCGCTCGTTCCAGCGCGACGGCTCGGCGCGGGCCGGGATCTTCCACCACCTCATCACGCTGCCGACGTACCACACGGCCGCCCTGTCCACCGACGACCTCGCCAAGGGCTACTTCGGCGACGAGGGGATGCTCGCGTACGTGCGGGGCGTCCAGCGTCGCGAGATCCGCGAGGGCATCGCCACGGTCAAGCACCAGAACATGGCGGGGAGCGACATCGGCGACACCCACAAGGAGTACTTCGCCGGCGACGCCGCCCTCAAGGCCGGCGGCGCGCACAACACGATGAACCAGTTCAGCTGATCCCGAACGGATGCCCCGGACCGGCGCGCGCCGGTCCGGGGCTGGGCCCACGCGGCCAGATGCTCCGCGCGACGCGCCAGCGGCGGGTGGAGGGGTCGTCACGACAGCAGTCCGCGTTCCATCGCGAGGGTCACCGCGCGCGTGCGGTCGGCGACGCCGAGCTTCTCGAAGACCTTGAGCAGATGGGTCTTGACCGTCGACTCGCCGATGCCGAGCGCCGTGGCGATCTGCTTGTTGCTGTGCCCGGTCGCGACCAGCCGCAGCACGTCGACCTCGCGGGGCGTGAGCCCGGCCGCAG
The DNA here is from genome assembly GCF_004010105.1 of Microbacterium sp. CPCC 204701. Classification (GTDB taxonomy): domain Bacteria; phylum Actinomycetota; class Actinomycetes; order Actinomycetales; family Microbacteriaceae; genus Microbacterium. The sequence goes on along the minus strand of NZ_RRYE01000037.1, from coordinate 957 downwards.
GCTCGGGGCGTCGCATGCGCTCGACCAGGCGCACGGCCACCTGCGGCGACAGCGCAGACTGGCCGGCCGCGACCGACCGGATGCCCGCGACGATCTCGGCCTGCGGCGCGGCCTTGAGGAGGTAGCCTGCCGCACCGGCCTCGATCGCCGCAATGATCTGGTCGTCGGTCTCGTAGGTCGTGAGGATCAGCACGCGCGGCGGCGGAGACCCCGCCTCGCCGCCCGCGATCCGCGCCGTGGCCTCGACACCGTCGATCCGGGGCATGCGCAGATCCATGAGGACCACGTCCGGCCGGGTGGCCGCGGCGAGGCGCACAGCTTCATCGCCGTCGGATGCCTCGGCCACGACCTCGAGACCGGGCTCGTCGGAGAGGAGCCCCGAGAGCCCCGCACGCACGACGGGATGGTCGTCGGCGATCAGGAGGCGGATCATGCGGCGCCACCGTGTGCACCCTGCTCGACGCTCGCCGGCACTGCCGGGAGCCCGACGCGGAGGGTCGTCCCCCGCCCCGGAGTGGACGCGATGTCCAACACGCCGCCGGCGAGGGCGACTCGCTCCCGCATGCCGTCGAGTCCGAACCCCCTCCCGGACTCGGCCGGGTCGAATCCCTGGCCGTCGTCCGTCACGGTCAGCGCCGCGGAGCCGTCGGCGGCGGCTGCGACCTCCACGGCGACGCGGCGCGCCGCCGCGTGCTTCGTGACGTTCGACAGGGCCTCCTGCAGACAGCGGAGCACCACGACCTGAGACTCACGGTCGAGCTGCCCGACGATGCCGTCCGCATCGAGGGCGATCTGGGCACCGCCGTGCACGCGGAACCTCTCGACCAGTCGGGACACCGCCGCGTCGAAGGCCGGCTCGCTCGGCACAGCCGCCGCGCGGGCGACGAGCGCGCGGGCTTCGGCCAGCGCATCGCGCGCGACCTGCTCGACGGTCGCGATCGTCGCAGCCGCGGCATC
>NZ_RRYE01000369.1 GCF_004010105.1 Microbacterium sp. CPCC 204701 | reverse complement strand
AGCCCGCCGCGCGAGCCAACCGCGGCCCCGCCGCGGCTGCCGAGAATCGCCGCGCCCTCATCGCCGCCGCGCGCGAGGTCTACGCCGAGGGTGGTCTCGGCGCGCCGTTCAGCGCCGTCGCCAAGCGCGCCGGCGTCGGGCAGGGGAGTCTGTACCGGCACTTCCCCGACCGCACCGCGCTGGCGGTGGCCGTGTTCGAAGACAACGTCCACGACCTCGAGGAGTACACCTCGGCGTCCGACCGCACGATCGACGACCTCCTCGACCGCGTCGTGGAGCAGGCCGTCGACTCGACCGCGTTCATCGAACTGATCACCGCGGACCTGTCCGATCCGCGCGTCGCGCACCTCGGCGAGCGCTATCTCGCGCTCGTGCACCGCCTGGTCGCACGCGACCGCGCGGCCGGGCGGGTGGGCACCCACATAGACACCGAAGACGTCACGATGGCCACCGGGATGCTCGCCATCGAGCTCGCGCGCACGGGCGCCGCGCGGCGTCCCGCGGTGGCGGCACGCGCGCGTGCCCTGTTCCATGCCGCTTTCGCGCCACGCGGAGAAGGATAGGCTCCTGCCATGGGCAGGTTCATCTACGACACGTCAGCCACGTCCGTCGACATCGACGACCGCACGCTCGCGCATCTGCGAATCGTCATGATGAACAAGCTCCGGCGCTCGGAGCCGTTCATGTTCGATGTCGAGATCGGCGACGGCAGCGGACGCCGCAGCTTCTGGATCCACCCCTCCGTGGCGCTGCAGTTCCACTTCTTCGGCAGCCGTCAGCCGCGCATCAACCGGGTCTGGATCGAGGAGCTGATGCTCGCGGCGAGCGGGCCCAGCGGGCTCAGCATCCTTCCGGAGCCCGCCGACGAGGAAGCCGCTCCGGTCGAGGGCTGACCCGGCTCAGGTCGAGAGCGCGCCGCCGCCCACGTCGTTGCCGGCGACCTTCAGCTTGTCGATCTCGAGGCTCTCGACCTCGATCGTACCGAGGGACACCTTCTCGGTCTCGGCCTCTGCGGCGGGATCGCCCGTCGGCACCGGGCCGGTGTCGAAGTGCTCGGCGATGAGCATGATGCCGCCGGTCGAGTTCGCCGAGTTCGCAAGCTCCTCGATCCAGGTGCGGCTGAGCTCGGCCGGCTCGGGGTCGTCGAAGACGAACCGCAGCGGGATCGACGGGTGCACCCAGATGGTGCTTCGGCCGCGCGGCTGATCGTCGGGGTGCCGCCACGAGACGGTGAAGCTCTCGTCGCGTCTGAGCTTCGTGGCGATCACGACCTTGAGGTGCGCGAGCGCCCGGTCTTCGATATGGATCGGCATCGCGCCGCCGCCGTAATACATCGTGCCCACGGGGCAACCATAGCCCTCGCGCGGCTGTTTCCCCACCCGGGAGCGCAGCGGTTACACGCGGTTCCACGCCTCGGTGAGGACGCTGCGGAGGATCTGCTCGATCTCGTCGAACTCGGCGGGGCCGATGGTGAGCGGCGGCGCGAGCTGGATCACCGGGTCGCCGCGGTCGTCGGCGCGGCAATAGAGTCCGGCGTCGAACAGCGCCTTGGAGAGGAACCCGCGCAGCAGCCGCTCGGACTCGTCGTCGTCGAAGGTCTCTTTCGTGGCCTTGTCTTTCACGAGCTCGATGCCGAAGAAGTAGCCGTCGCCGCGAACGTCGCCGACGATCGGCAGATCGATGAGCTTCTCGAGCGTGGAGCGGAACAGCGGTGAGTACTCGCGCACGCGCTCGTTGAGGCCTTCCTCCTCGAAGATGTCGAGGTTCTCCAGCGCCACTGCGGCCGAGACCGGGTGCCCGCCGAACGTGTAGCCGTGGGAGAACGTGCGGTCGCCGTGCGCGAACGGCTCATAGATGCGGTCGCTGACGATCGTGGCGCCGATGGGCGAGTAGCCGCTGGTCATCGCCTTGGCGCACGTGATCATGTCGGGCACGTAGCCGTATGCGTCGCACGCGAACATGTGCCCGACGCGGCCGAAGGCGCAGATGACCTCGTCCGAGACCAGCAGCACGTCGTATCTGTCGCAGATCTGGCGCACGCGCTGGAAGTATCCGGGCGGCGGCGGGAAGCAGCCGCCGGAGTTCTGCACCGGCTCGAGGAAGACCGCGGCAACGGTGTCGGGGCCCTCGAAGAGGATCATCTCCTCGATGCGGTCGGCAGCCCACACGCCGAACTCCTCGAGGCTGCCGGTGGGCGCCCCCATGTCGGCGGCGCGGTAGAAGTTGGTGTTCGGCACGCGGAATCCGCCGGGCGTGACCGGCTCGAACATCGACTTCATGGCGGGGATGCCGGTGATCGCGAGGGCACCCTGCGGAGTGCCGTGGTAGGCGACCGAGCGCGAGATCACCTTGTGCTTGGTGGGTTGACCCTGGATCTTCCAGTAGTACTTCGCGAGCTTGAACGCGGTCTCGACGGCCTCACCGCCGCCCGTGGAGAAGAACACCTTGTTGAGGTCTCCCGGAGCGTAGTCCGCGAGCCGGTCGGCGAGCTCGATCGCGGCCGGGTGCGCGTACGACCAGATCGGGAAGAACGCCAGCTCCTCCGCCTGCGTCGCCGCGACCTCGGCGAGGCGCGTGCGGCCGTGACCGGCCGCGACCACGAACAGACCGGCGAGCCCGTCGATGTAGCGCTTGCCCTGCGAGTCCCAGATGTGGTGGCCCTCGCCCTTGACGATGATCGGCACGCCTGGGCCGTCGGTCATGACCGACTGGCGGGCGAAGTGCATCCAGAGGTGGTCCTTCGCCATCTGCTGCAGCTCCGCCTCGCTGCGCGCGGGGCGGCCGGTGCGGGGGTGGCGTTCGGTCGCGATCGACATGTGTGGCCTTCCGTCGGGACGTGCTCCCACGCTACTCGCGTG
>NZ_RRYE01000368.1 GCF_004010105.1 Microbacterium sp. CPCC 204701 | reverse complement strand
CGACGCGCGTGCTCGACTACCGTGCGGTGCAGCCCGGCTCGCCGGAGCTCCCCGACGGCACGTTCGACGCCGTCATCGACATCGCGGGGGAGCCGCCGCTGGCGGCCCTCCAGAAGCTCTTGCGCGGCGGCGGCAGCGCCGTGCTCGTCGGCGGTGAGGGCGGAAGCGTCATGGGCCCGATGCGCCGGATCATGGGCGGTGCGCTGCGTTCGGTCGGATCGAAGCGTCGCATCGTCGCGCTCGCCGCGACGACCACGGCCGCACTGACCGGCGAGCTCGTCGCCCTGGCCGCCGCCGGCGCCCTCAAGCCCCTGATCGAGCGCACGTGGCCGCTGGGTCAGGCGGGCGAGGCGATCGCGCACGTCGACGCCGGCCACACGCTCGGCAAGGTGGTGGTGGTCGCCGGCTGAAGGCCTCGGCATCCGTCGTCGCCCCCGGTTTCCCAGGCCACGCCCAGCGTCCGTGAGAGAATGTGTGCGGCGTGCCCGGGACGCCCTCCGCCAGCGCAGGAGCCGATGCAGCAGCTCGGACCCGCGCATCGGAGAGCCGCCGGGCCTCTGGACAGAGTCCGCCGCACCTTCGCAAGGAGACAGATGTCCACGCACGACACCGCGCCGGCCCCTTCGACGAGCCCACGGACCGAGGTGAGCACCGAGGCCCCGGCGACCCGCGTCCAGCAGCACCGCCGGTACCTGATGTGCCGGCCCGAGCACTTCACGGTGAGCTACAAGATCAATCCGTGGATGGAGCCGGCGAACCCGACCGACACGGCGCTCGCGGTGAGCCAATGGCAGACGCTCTACGACACCTACCTCGAGCTCGGCCACGAGGTGCACCTCATCGACCCGATCGAGGGCCTGCCCGACATGGTCTACACGGCCAACGGCGGGTTCGTGATCGACGGCGTCGCGTACGGCGCGAGGTTCCGCTTCCAGGAGCGCGTGCCCGAGGGCCCGGCGTTCATGGAGTGGTTCCGCGACAACGGGTTCGAGGTCGTCGAGCCGGTGGAGGTCAATGAGGGCGAGGGCGACTTCCTGCTCGTGGGCGACACGATCCTCGCCGGCACCGGCTTCCGCTCCACCGGCGACAGCCACCGCGAGCTCGCCGACGTGTTCGGCAAGGAGGTCATGAGCCTGACCCTCGTCGACCCCCGCTTCTACCACCTCGACACCGCCATCTCGGTGCTCGACCCCGTCGAGGGCCCGGGCGGCGTCGACGGCGCGAACATCGCGTACCTCCCCGGCGCGTTCGACGCGCGCAGCCAGGCGATCCTGGCGGAGCGCTACCCCGACGCGATCCGCGTCGCCGACGCCGACGGCGCCGTGTTCGGTCTCAACTCGGCCAGCGACGGACTCAACGTCATCATCTCGCCGCGCGCGAAGGGCTTCGAGGCGCAGCTGCGCGAACGCGGCTACAACCCGGTGCTCGTCGACCTGTCGGAGCTGCTGCTCGGCGGCGGCGGCATCAAGTGCTGCACGCTCGAGCTGCGGCGCTGAGAGAAGGACCCATGACCTCGCCATCCCGGTTCCCGAGCTCGTCGAAGGGCGACACCGCGATCGCCCGCATCATCGCGGACGAATCCGAGCACGTCGCGCACAACTACCACCCGCTCCCGGTCGTGATCTCGCGGGGCGAGGGCGCGTGGGTGACGGATGTCGAGGGCAAGCGCTACCTCGACCTGCTGTCGGCGTACTCCGCCCTCAACTTCGGGCACGGGCATCCGGCTCTCCTCGCGGCCGCGCAGGACCAACTGAACCGGCTCACGCTCACCAGCCGCGCCTACCACAACGACCGACTGGGTCCCTTCGCCGCGGCGCTCGCCGAGCTGTGCGGCAAGGACCTCGTTCTGCCGATGAACACCGGAGCCGAAGCCGTCGAGACCGGCATCAAGGTCGCGCGCGCGTGGGGCTACCGCACGAAGGGGATCGCCCCGGATGCCGCGACCATCGTCGTCGCGCACGGCAACTTCCACGGTCGCACGACCACGATCGTCGGCTTCAGCGACGACCCGGACGCGCGGGGGGACTTCGGTCCGTTCGCGCCCGGATTCGTGGCGGTGCCGTTCGGGGATGCCTCGGCCATCGAGGCGGCGATCACGCCCGAGACGGCGGCAGTGCTGATCGAGCCGATCCAGGGTGAGGCAGGTGTGGTCCTTCCGCCCGAGGGCTATCTGCGGGCCGTGCGCGAGATCTGCACGCGGCACGGCGTGCTGTTCATCGCCGACGAGATCCAGTCGGGCCTCGGCCGCGTCGGAGAGACGTTCGCGTGCGACCGCGAGGGTGTGGTTCCCGACGCGTACCTGCTCGGAAAGGCGCTGGGCGGCGGCATCCTCCCCGTCTCGGCCGTCGTGGCCGACCGCGACGTGCTGGGAGTCATCCGGCCGGGCGAGCACGGCTCAACGTTCGGCGGCAACCCGCTCGCGGCTGCCGTCGGTCTGCGCGTCGTCGAGATGCTGCAGTCTGGCGAGGTCCAGCGTCGCGCGAAGGTCCTCGGCGAGCACCTCGAGGCGAAGCTCGGCGAGCTCGTCGGCCACGGAGTGACCGGCGTGCGTGCGGCAGGGCTGTGGGCAGGCGTCGACATCGATCCGGCCGCCGGCACCGGCCGCGAGGTGGCCGAGCGGCTCATCGCGCGTGGCGTGCTCGTGAAAGACACCCACGGCCAGACCATCCGCATCGCGCCGCCGCTCGTCGTGCGCGCGACCGAGCTGGACTGGGCGATCGAGCAGCTGCGGGTCGTGCTGGCGGGCTGACGCTCGCGGCACCGGCCTCCGAGTCGCGGGCCCGGCGCCGGGCTCAGGTGATCGGCATCCCCAGCACGACGCCGCCGAAGTGCCGGCGCATCGCGAGGCGGGCGCCGACG
>NZ_RRYE01000367.1 GCF_004010105.1 Microbacterium sp. CPCC 204701 | reverse complement strand
CGCCCACCGTCTCGGGGGCACCGAGGCCCGCGATGCGTGCCGCGAGCACCACCGACGTGTGCACCGCGCCACCGGCGAGCAGACGCACGCGCGGGGCGCGCTGCAGCCCGTCGAGCGGATCGTGGCCGCGCGCGCGCAGCACCGCGTCGCGTGCGACGACCAGGCATGACAGGTTCGCGCTCGTGGCACCCGTGACGAACCCGACGCCGCTGCCCGGCGGAAGTCCGAGGAGGTCGAGCAGCCACCCGGCCGCCACCTCCTCGATGGCGGCGGTGGCGGGTGTCGGCTGACGCGAGCCGGTGTTCTGATCCCACGCAGACACCAGCCAGTCGGCCGCGAGCGCGGCGGGATACGTGCCGCCGATCACGAATCCGTAGAACCGCGGCGAGCCCATCGCGATGAGCCCCGGCTCGGCGGCATCGGCCAGCGCATCGACCACGTCGAGTGCCGGCTCGCCCTGCTCGGGCAGGTGCCGGCCGAGCCGTGCCAGGATGCCGTCGACGTCGGCGTCGGGCCGGACCGGCCGATCCGCGACGGAGCCGAGCCACGACAGCGCGTGGCGGTGCGCAGCCTCCAGCGCGGGTTCGTACTCGGGACGCTGCGGAGACATGGCACCCTCCTCGTTTCGAGATCCTCTCGGCCTGGAGGGACTCTACGCCCGTCGCGATACGCGCGACGGGCACCGCGTTCGAGGTCTCAGGCGCGGACGAGCTTGACGGTCAGCGAGTCCACCAGCACCGCGATGCGGTCGTCCGCTGCCCAGCGCTTCGCGAGACGCGCGAGGACCGCGTCGAGCTCCTCCTGATCGAGCCCATGGATGAGGTGCAGCCGAACGATGAGCTCCGGTCCTCGCAGTCGGGCGTCCGGGTCGCCGGGCTCGACGGCCAGGTCGATCACCGCGAGCTCACCGCCGATGCTCTCGTTCAAGCCGGCGAACACCTCGGGCGACGCGAAGCTCGGCTCCCACTGCTGTCGCTGGCCGATCGCCCACACGGCAGGGCGACGGATGACGAACTCGGTCGGCGAACCGGGATCGATGACGATGAGATCGGTGTCGTCGGCCACGGCAGCGAGCGCCGTGCGCACGCCGTCGACGGGGACCGGCCGTGCCGAGGCATCCCATCGCCCCATCGCCTCGACCGAGGTGAACACCGGCAGCACACGGCGACCGTCGGGGGCTGCGACGGTGACGATCGACAGCTCCTGCGTCTTGTCGACCGCGAGGCCGTGCGGGCCCACGCCGTGGTCGCCCTTCTCCGCGAGGAGCGGGATGAGCAGCCTCGCGCTGCGGTACGCGTCGACCACCTCTCGCTGGACGCCGGTGCCCGTACGGAACGAGGTCAGCGCCGCGAGCAGCGCGGGGTCTGCGGATCCGGCGTCGCTCGCGTGCGGATTGGCGTGCAGGCTGCGTCCGGCCCAGGGGACGCCGGCGGAGTCGGCCGCGGGCTCCGGGCCGTGACCGTCGTGCGGGTCAGTTTCCGGCGACATCCAGTGCCTCGGCGAGCGTGAAGGCGCCGGCGTACAGAGCCTTGCCCACGATCGCACCCTCGACGCCCAGCGGCACGAGGTCGCGCAGCGCCACGATGTCGTCGAGGCTCGACACACCGCCGGACGCCACGATCGGCTTGGGCGTGCGGGAGGTCAGCTCGCGGAGCAGGTCCAGGTTGGGGCCCCTGAGGGTGCCGTCCTTCGTCACGTCCGTGACGACGTAACGGCTGCAGCCGGCCTCCTCGAGACGGTCGAGGACGGTCCAGAGGTCGCCGCCCTCGCGCGTCCAGCCGCGTGCCGCGAGTGTCGTGCCGCGCACGTCGAGGCCGACGGCGATCACGTCGCCGTAGCGTCCGATCACGTCGGCGGCCCACTCCGGGTTCTCGAGCGCCGCGGTGCCGAGATTGATGCGCGCGGCGCCGCTTTCGAGCGCCGCCTCGAGCGTGCGATCGTCGCGGATGCCGCCGGACAGCTCGACCTGAACGCCGCGGACCTGCTTGATGACCTTGCGCAGCACGCCCGCGTTGGTGCCGCGACCGAACGCCGCGTCGAGGTCGACCAGGTGGATCCATTCGGCGCCCTGGCGCGCGAAGTCCAGTGCCGCGTCGACCGGGTCGCCGTAGCTGGTCTCGGTGCCCGCCTCTCCCTGGGTCAGGCGCACCGCCTTGCCGTCCGCGACGTCGACCGCGGGAAGAAGGACGAGCTCGGGTGTGGAGGCGAAATCGTTCATGGCTCCCTGGCTGCTTGAGAACTGTGCGGGAGGATCCGCTGAGGCGCACTCGGCGGACGGCACGATCTCAGAGGGTAGCCCCGCTGAGCCCCTCGATCCAATTCGCGAGCAGGCGGATGCCGGCATCCCCTGATTTCTCGGGGTGGAACTGCGTGGCCGACAGCGGTCCGTTCTCCACCGCGGCGAGGAACGGGGCGCCGTAGGTGCACCAGGTGAGCGTCGGCTGCGGGAAAGGCGGCTGCACGTCGAGGAGCCACTTCTGCACGCCGAACGAATGGACGAAGTAGAACCGCTCGCTCTCGATGCCGCGGAACAGACTCGAGCCCTCACCGGGCTCGACGGTGTTCCAGCCCATGTGCGGGAGCACGGGTGCGTCGAGCTCGGTCACGATCCCGGGCCACTCGCCCATGCCCTCGGTGTCGAGGCCGCGCTCGACGCCGCGCTCGAAGAGCACCTGCATGCCGACGCAGATGCCGAGCACCGGACGGCCACCCGCGAGCCGGCGCTCGATGAGCTCGTCGCCGCGGCTCGCGCGCAGCGCATCGGCGACGGCACGGAACGCGCCGACGCCGGGCACCACCAGCCCGTCCGCGTCCAGCACGAGGCCGCGGTCGGACGTGAGGCGCGCATCGGCGCCGGCCGCTGCGAGCGCCTTG
>NZ_RRYE01000366.1 GCF_004010105.1 Microbacterium sp. CPCC 204701 | reverse complement strand
GTCGCCGGGTTGGTCTGCCAGTCGGCACCCGCCGTCGACATCTTGCTGCCGGGCAGCGCCTGCGGGATGCCGAACGCGCCACTGGAGCGGTTGTGGGCCTGATAGTTCCAGCCCGACTCCTTGTTCCACAGCGACACGAGGCACGCGAACTGGTCGTCGCCCCACCCGTAGTTGCCGATCATGGCGCGCGCGGTCGCCTGTGCGTCCGCGGGGCTCGTGCCGCCTACGGCACCGCCCGAGGCATACACCGGGTTCGGCGCCGACGACCGCGGCCTCGACTTCTTCGCGGCCTCCGCCTCGGCAGCGGCCGCAGCGGCCTCGGCCTCGCGGCGCGCCTCCTCTTCCGCCTCCTGCTGCGCCTTCACCGCGATCGCTGCGTCGAGCTTGCCGCGCAGTCCGTTGGCCTGCTCGCTGACCGCGGCCGTCTCAGTCGCCACGACCTCGGTGTAGTCGGCCACGTATGCGTCCGGCAGGTTCTCGGCGCGATCGAGCAGCGCGACAGCCGCTTCGAGCGCCGCAGTGTCGACCGTCGTCACGGGAACGCCGATGTCGAGACCCGATGCCGCGATGTCGGTCGAGACGGTCTGTGCGGCGCTGATCGCGGCACCCGCCGCCGTCCGCACATCCTCTGCCGTGGCCTGAGCGTTCGCGACGACCTCTGCGCGGTCCGTCCCCGTCTGCACGGGCGGCGTGTACGAGGCGAGCGCGAAGCCGGTGAGAGATGCGGAGGGGGAGGCGGATGCCTCAGCCTGCGCCATCGGTGCCGTCGTGGTGAAGCTCGCCGCGGCGAGGATGCCGACCGCGAGCGTCGAGGCGATCAGGACGGGGCGGCGGCGGATGCGGCGCTCTGCGCGGCGAAGGGTGCGACGAGAAGGCAGGAAGGACGACTGGTTACGCATGAAGAAGACCGGGTTCCGTATCGACGAAGCGCCGTCGAGCGGCGCGCTGTGCCCGTTCGGGCGGGCACAAGCCCCCGAGTCTGGCCGCCCTGTCTGGACGGTTCCGGTGCGTTACCTGAACGTCATATGGGAGCGCCGGTGCCCGGACAGCTCCGAAAAGGCCCAGATCACGAGGGGGCGCGTCCGGGAGCGGAGGATCGAAGACCGATTACGCTGGGCCACGTGCACCGCATCTTCACGACCAGCTTCGCCTCCGTCTACCCGCACTACGTCACGAAGATGGAGCGCAAGGGACGAACGAGGGCCGAGCTCGATCAGGCGATCGAGTGGCTCACCGGATTCGACGATGCCGAGCTGAAGCGACACCTGGACGAGCACACCACGTTCGAGGACTTCTTCGCCGAGGCGCACCTCAACCCGAGCGCGTCGCTCATCACCGGAGTCGTGTGCGGCATGCGCGTCGAGAACATCGACGACCCGCTCATGCAGAAGATCCGCTATCTCGACAAGCTCGTCGACGAGCTCGCGAAGGGCAAGCCGATGGAGAAGGTGCTCCGGAGTCCGGAGCACCTCCGAACTACGATCGAAGGGCCGCCCACCTGACACGAGGAGCTTCGTCCGTGCCGATCGCACCTTCCGCCCGCTCGCACGCCGACGACCTCGCAGCGTTCGTCGAGGCATCCCCGTCGAGCTTCCACGCGGCGGCCGAGGTGGCCCGGCGCCTGGAGGACGCCGGCTTCATCCGCCTCGACGAATCCGAGAGCTGGCCGGCGACCGCCGGCGGACGCTTCGTGGTCGTCCGCGACGGGGCGGTGATCGCGTGGGTCGTGCCGCCCACGGCGACCCCGGCGACGGGAGTGCGCGTCTTCGGCGCACACAGCGACTCGCCCGGCTTCAAGCTCAAGCCCAAGCCGACCACGGGTCGTCTCGGTTGGCTGCAGGCCGGTGTCGAGATCTACGGCGGGCCCCTCCTGAACTCGTGGCTCGATCGCGAGCTGCGTCTCGCCGGGCGCCTCGCACTCGACGACGGCACGACCGTGCTCGCCTCGACGGGACCCCTGCTGCGGCTGCCGCAGCTCGCGATCCACCTCGACCGCGAGGCCAATGACCGCCTCGCGCTCGACAAGCAGTCCCAGACGCAGCCGGTGTGGGGTCTCGGTCAGGCGGACTCGGCCGACATCCTGGGCGAGCTCGCCCGTGAGGCGCGCGTGGATGCCGCGCGCATTCGCGGCTACGACCTCGTCACGGCCGACGCCGCGCGCGGCGCGACGTTCGGCCTCGACGACGTCTTCTTCGCGTCCGGCCGCCTCGACGACCTCGCCTCGGTGCACGCCGGAGTCGTCGCCCTCGAGCGGGCCGCCGACGACTTCGATGCAGACCACGTCGCGATGCTGGCGGTGTTCGACCACGAGGAGGTCGGCTCTGGGACTCGCTCCGGCGCCGCAGGCCCGTTCCTGTCCGACGTGATCGAGCGGCTGTGGCTCTCGCTCGGCTCCGACCGCGAGCAGCAGCTGCGCGCTCTCGCCGCGTCGTGGTGCGTGTCGAGCGACGTCGGCCATTCGGTGCATCCCAACTACGCCGAGAAGCACGATCCCGTCGTGCAGCCGGTGCTCGGGTCGGGCCCGATCCTCAAGATCAACGCGAACCAGCGCTACGCGACGGATGCCGCGGGCGCCGCCGTGTGGAACGCCTGGTGCTCCGCCGCCGGCGTCATGAGCCAGGAGTTCGTCTCGAACAACTCCGTGCCGTGCGGCTCGACGATCGGTCCGATCACGGCGACGCGGCTCGGGATCCGCACGGTGGACGTCGGCATCCCGATCCTGTCGATGCACTCCGCCCGCGAGCTCGCCGGCGTGAGCGACCTGTGGGACCTCGCCCGCGTCGCCGAGGTGTACTTCCGCGGCTGAAGCGGGCCGGCGCCACACCGAGGACGGCCTGCGTGCGCGTCAGCGCGGTTGTGCGAGTGACAGCGTGCGCCCG
>NZ_RRYE01000365.1 GCF_004010105.1 Microbacterium sp. CPCC 204701 | reverse complement strand
CGGCTGGGCACTGTACGGCGGCGCGCTCGAGGTCGGCTTCGCGACGGGGCTGCGGCTCGCGGCGATCGTGGCGCTCACCCTCATCGCGGGGCTGTCGACGACCGGGCCCGACCTCGTGCGCGCGGGCGTGCAGCAGCTGCGCGTGCCGTACCGCATCGGCTACACGGCGCTGGCGGCGTTCCGCTTCGTCCCCCGCTTCGCCCATGAGCTCGACGTGATCCGCCAGGCGCACCGGGTGCGCGGAGCACACGGCGGCCGCGGTCCGTTCGCCGCCGTCGCGCGCTGGTTCGGGTACGTCGTGCCGCTCATGGCGGGCGCGATCCGCCACGCCGAGCGGGTCGCTCTCGCGATGGACGCCCGCGCTTTCGGCGCGCACCCCGACCGCACCGAGCGGCACCTCGTGCCGTTCCGTGCGCGCGACACCGTCTTCATCGTGCTCTTCTGGGCGGTCTCGGCCGCCCTTTTCCGGCTCCTCTTCCCGTGGGGCCGCTAGCCCCTTCGGCCCCGAACGGAGAACGCATGGCTCAGGCCGGTGGACTTCGCGATCACGCTGGCCTCGGCCGGGGCGCCGGACCCGCCGGCCAGCACTGACGCGAGAGAGAACGGATGCCGCGTCCCCGGCAACTTCGAGGGCTGCGGCCGCGGCATCCGTTCTCAGGGCGTCAGCGCTTGCCGACGATCTGGCGCGCGACGAGGTCCCGCATGATCTCGTTCGTGCCGCCGTAGATGCGGTGCACGCGGGCGTCGAGGAACGCGCGCGCGATCGGGTACTCGGTGATGTAGCCGTAGCCGCCGTGCAGCTGCACCCCGATGTCGAGGAGCTCCCACTCGCGGTCGGTCGCCCAGAACTTGACCTTCGCGGCCTCTTCGGGCGTGAGCTTCGCGTCTTTGTAGAGCATCATCGCGCGGTCGATGTAGGCCCACAGCACGTCGACCGTCGTCGCCATGTCGGCGAGCTTGAAGCGGGTGTTCTGGAAGTCGGCGATGCGCTCGCCGAATGCCTCGCGGCTGAGCGTGTAGTCGCGGGTCCACACGAACGCGGCCTCGGCGGCGGCCGCCGCGGCGACGCCGATCGACAGACGCTCGAGGGGCAGGTTCATCATGAGCTGGATGAAGCCCTGGCCCTCCGTGCCGCTGATGAGGTTCTCGTCGGGGACGAACACGTCGGTGAACGACAGCTCGGCGGTGTCCCAGCCGTGGAAGCCCATCTTCTCGAGCTTCTTGCCGTGGTCGAAGCCCTCCATGCCGTTCTCGATGATGAGGAGGCTGAAGGCGTCGGGGCGGTTGCCCTCGCCGGTCTTGACGAACGTGACGACCATGTCGGCCGTCTTGCCCGACGAGATGAACGTCTTGGCGCCGTTGACGATGTAGCCGCCGTCGACCTTCTTCGCGGTGGTCTTGATGCCGCGGAGGTCGCTGCCGGCGCCCGGCTCGGTCATCGCAAGCGCGCCGAGGATCTCGCCGGTCGCCATGCCGGGGAGCCACTTCTGCTTCTGCGCCTGCGTGCCCATGTGGGCGATGTAGGGCACGGCCAGGTCGTCCTGGATGCCGAAGGCACCGGCGAGGGAGCCGTGGCCCGCGCCGATGGTCTCTTCGAGCACGATCGAGCGGAAGCGGTAGTCCTGGAGCATGCCGGCGCCGCCGAACTCCTCCGGAACCGAGAGGCCGATGATGCCGGCCTCGCCTGCGGCGAGCATGGTGGCGCGGTCGATCTCGCCGGCCTCGTCCCACTGCTTGCGCTTCTCTTCGGACGCGTAGCGCTTGATGAACTCCTTGACGACGTCGCGGAACGCTTCGTGATCCTCGTCGTAGATATCCCGCTCCATGGCAGGCGAAACCTCTCTCCTCGTCGAGCCCGCGGCCTCTCTCGACCGCGGCTGGCTCGATCCTACGCCGAAGCGGCGACATTCAGTCTCACAGATGTTGGAATCGAGTACCGCGGATGCCTGGGCGGCTCAGTTCGCGTAGCCCGGGGCCGCCTCGAGCCCGAAGAACTCCTCGAGCGAGGTCCATCCCCCGTCGTGGTACGCCTGGGCGAGCGCCGGACCGACGTACCGCAGGTGCCAGGGTTCGGGCAGATACCCGGTCACCCCCGTCTTCCCCTCGACGTAGCGCACGATCCACCCGTGCTCCCACGCGTGCTCCGACACCCACTGGCCCTGCGGCGTCGCCGCGAGCGCATCGAGGCTGCCGCACTCGCCGGCGCAGGCCACCACGTCGGCGCCGAGGCCCAGCTGGTGCTCGGAGTACCCGGGCCGCGCGCTCACCTGGTCGGCTTGATCGCCCCGCTCGGCGAAATGGCGGCCGTAGGTGCGCTGCTGCGCTTCGTACGAACGGAACCCGCTCAGCAGGGCGAGCTCGCCGACTCCCGCGGTCCGCGCGGCGCCGACGAGCGAGACGAGGGCGGATGCGGCATCCGTCCGCAGTGCGCCGCCTTCGATGTTGCGCACCCCCTCGGGCATCACGAGCGAGCTCGGCCGGTACTCGATCGGCGTGGCGGGCCGCAGCTTGTTGACCACGGTCCAGATGCGCGTCGAGTCACCGAGGTCCACGCACGGCGCCCGCCCATCGACGACAGCGTCACGGAACGCCTCACCGCCGCCTGCCGCGATGATCGCACCCTCGTCGTCGCCGGCCTGCAGCGCAGCGGCGACCTCCGGCACCGTGCAGATGTCGGCGATCACCGGGGACTGCTCGAGCTCCGGCACCGGCAGCTGCTCGATCTCGGGCGGGGTGGTCGCCAGCGACAGCGATGCCGGTGCGTTCGCCACCTCGGGCGGAGCCATGAGCGCCGTCACGACGGCCGACGACCCGAGCAGGAGGGCGGCGCCCGCCGCGAGGCCGGCGGCGACGGCGATCCGCCCCATCCTCCGCCGGGCGTGCTGCG
>NZ_RRYE01000364.1 GCF_004010105.1 Microbacterium sp. CPCC 204701 | reverse complement strand
CCCCGCACCGGCGCGTTTCCGCTGCCCGGCACCGAGCGGGGCTGAGGCGGCATGCGCGACTCGCCCCGCATCGTCGTGCTCGCCGGCGGGGTCGGGGGCTCGCGCTTCGTCCTCGGCGTGCGCGGCGCGCTGCGCGCCCGCGGCATCCGCGACACGGCCTCAGCCCTCACGGTCGTCGTCAACACGGGCGACGACCTGTGGCTGTCGGGCGTGCGTCTCCAGCCCGACGTCGACTCCGTCACGTACGCACTCGCCGGCGTCAACGACACCGAGCGCGGCTGGGGCCGGCAGGGCGACTCGGAGCGCGTCAACGAGGAGCTGCAGGCGTGGGGCGCCGGCTGGCCGTGGTTCACGCTCGGCGACCTCGACCTCGGCACCCATATCGCCCGCACGGGCTGGCTGCGCGATGGCCACACGCCGACGCAGGTGATCGAGCGGATGTCGCACCGCTGGCCCCTCGGCGCGCGTCTGCTGCCGATGACCGACGCCGAGGTCGACACGGTGGTGATCCTGCACGACGGCACCCGCCTGCACTTCCAGGAGTGGTGGACGCGGCACCGAGCCACGCTCCCGGCGGCCCGGTTCGAGAACCTCGGGATCGCGGACGCCTCCCCGGCACCTGGCGTGGTTGAGGCGGTCGCGCAGGCCGACGCCGTGCTCCTGGCGCCGTCGAACCCCGTCGTCTCGATAGGTCCGATCCTCGCCGTGCCCGGCGTGCGCGACGCGCTGCGCGCCACGTCCGCCCCGGTCGTCGGGGTCTCACCGATCATCGGCGGACGCGTCGTGCGCGGCATGGCCGACGCCTGCCTCGCGGCGATCGGAGTCGAGACGTCGGCTGCCGCGGTGGCGGATCTCTACGGGGCCCGCGGCGACGGCGGTCTGCTCGACGCATGGCTGCTCGCCGAGGAGGACGGAGCCCTCGCGGGCGAGGTCGCCGGGTTCGGCATCCGTCCCGTCGTCACGCCGCTGTGGATGACGGATGCCGCGCGCTCAGCGGCGCTCGCCGAGTCGGCGCTGATCGCGGCCGGCGTCTGACGTGCCCGAGCTCGCGTGGTGGGCGTGGGCGCTGCTCGGCATCGCCGCGGTCGTCGTCGGGCTCTCGAAGACCGCCGTTCCCGGGGCGGGGACCATCGCCGTCGCGATCTTCGCGGCGGTGCTGCCGGCGAAGCAGTCGACGGGGGTGCTGCTGCTCCTGCTGATCGTCGCCGACGTCTTCGCGGTGGCGATGTACCGGCGGCACGCCGACTGGCGGGCGCTCGCGCGGCTCGCGCCGGCGGTCGTGGGCGGGGTGCTCGTCGGAGTGGTGTTCCTGTGGCTGGCGAACGACACCTGGGTCAAGCGCACGATCGGCGTGATCCTGCTGCTGGTCATCGCGATCACGCTGCTGCGGCGCCGGTTCGCCTCGACCGTCGAATCGGGCGGCTCGCGCCGCATCGCCGCCGCGACCTACGGCACGCTGGGCGGCTTCACGACGATGGTGGCGAACGCTGCGGGACCGGTGATGTCGATGTACTTCCTCGCCGCACGGTTCGAGGTGAAGGCGTTCCTCGGCACCGCGGCCTGGTTCTTCGCGATCGTGAATCTGTTCAAGGTGCCGTTCTCGATCGGCATCGGCATCATCACGGTGCCAGGGCTCTTGATCGACCTGGTGCTCGTGCCGCTCGTCGCGGCGTCGGCCTTCCTCGGACGCTGGCTCGCCGCCCGCATGCCACAGGCGCTCTTCGAGAGGCTCGTGATCGTCTTCACGATCGTCGGGGCGGTGTACCTGCTCGTCGCCTGACGGTCAGGCCCAGGGCGACGAGCGGCCGTTGTCTCGAGTGCTGTCGTCGGGGAACTGCGGAAGCTCATGGCCGCCCGCGCGGATGCAGAGCCAGCGCAGCTGCTCAGGGCTGTCGGGCATCGCTCGCCACGTGCGCCACACGCCCTGGCCGACGCGCACCACCGTGCCGGGGCCCACATCGACGATGTCGTCGTCGAGCCCCATCTGGCCGCGTCCCGTGAGGAACACGTACAGCTCCTCGATCCGCGCGTGCTGATGCCAGTAGCCGGCCTCCTCACCGGGCTCGAAGGCGTTCGCGGTCATGCCGATGTACTGCATCGTCATGTCGTGGTCGACGACACGGCGACCGTCGCGCGAGCTCTCGGGCCGGAACCCGCCGTAGTGCTCGCGCCACTCGTCGAGCCCGCCCATCTCCAGCAGCTGGTAGTCGCTCATGCCGCCAGGTTAGCGGTGCCGCCGCCAGGCGCGGCGGCGGAGGCGGTTTCCCGCGCATGAATGGCGGATGCCGAGAGGGCGGGTCGGTGCGGACGCTACCCTCTCGAGATGACGTCCGCTGCGCAGACCGGTCCCGGTTCTGCTGTTGCGCCCGGGCCGAGCTGGCGCTTCTGGACGACGCTGGGGGTGTGGACGGCGGTCGTCGCCGGCTTCGTCGTGCTCTTGGCGACGTTCGGGGAGCTGCTCGCCATGGCTCTCGGCCGGGCGCTGGGTGGACAGCCTGCGGTCGCGGAGATGGTCCCCGCGTACTGGTCGTTCGTCTGGACCTCGATCGGACTCGGCGCCGCCGCGGTCGCGGCGGCCAGCGCACGTCGGTGGGTCGCGCTGGTCCTGGCTCTGCTGCTCGCCGCGGGCGGCGGCGTCCTCGCCGTGGGGCTCTTCCCGCAGGTGCGCTCCATCGTCGCTCCCGCCGAGCAGGTCGACCCGGCTCCGCTCCTGTGCCAGTGCCACAGCGGTGGCACCTGCGACTGCCCGGGCGGCTGAGCGGGCGTTCAGCTCCGGCGCGCCGCGCTCAGCAGCGCCGCCGTGCGCGAGCCGAGACCGAGAGCCCGAGCCGCGTCGAGCTGGTCGGCGGTGTCGACGTCGCGGCGCAGGGTCGAGGCATCCTGCACCGCCAACGGC
>NZ_RRYE01000363.1 GCF_004010105.1 Microbacterium sp. CPCC 204701 | reverse complement strand
CCGAGCCGCCGCGCGACCTCGCGATGGAACTCCAGCAGCGCGGCGGACGCCACGACATGGCGTGTCAGCACCGCCCGGGTCGCTCCGCCGAAGACGAGCAGGCCGCTCAGCTCGACGCGCAGCGGCAATGCCGCGGCGAGACCGTCGAGCGCGTCGAGCCGGGGGTCGTCGCGGACGGCGATCGTGACGTGCGGGCGGTTCGTGGGCGCGAGGTGGCGGCCGGAACTCGGCAGGCCCGCGTCGATCAGTCGCGCCCAGTCGTCGCGCACGGCGCGCTCGGCGGCCTCATCCAGGAGCAGTTCGACGCTGAACACCATCCCAGCCTCCCGTGCCCGGGTCAGATCCACCGAGTTGGTTGACAGACATCAACCAAGAGACATATAGTTGACGTCGCTCAACTGTTGACTTCAGTCAACCATATCGGACGCCATCGTCGTGGCTCCCTCGTTCGCTCCCTCAGAAGGACACCCATGGCCCCGTCTTCCCCCGCATCCGGCTCGGCGTCAGCCACCGCTGCCACCGCCGAAGAGCATCAGCGCCGTCACCGCCGCGTGCTGCAGGCGCTCACCGGCCTGCTCCTCGGCATGTTCGTCTCGATGCTCGCGTCGACGGTCGTCTCGACCTCGCTGCCCGTCATCGTCCACGATCTCGGCGGCGACCAGGCGGCCTTCACGTGGGTCGTCACGGCGACTCTGCTCACCACGGCGATCTCGACACCGATCTGGGGCAAGCTGGCGGATCTGTTCAACCGCAAGCTGCTCATCCAGATCGCGATCGTGATCTTCGTGCTCTCGACCGCGGCGGCCGGCTTCTCGCAGGACCCCGGTATGCTCATCGCCTTCCGTGCCGTGCAGGGCATCGGCGCGGGCGGCCTCGCGGCGCTCAGCCAGGTGATCATGGCCGACATCATCAGTCCTCGCGAACGCGGCCGGTACATGGGCCTCTTCGGCGCCGTGATGGCCGTCGCGACCGTCGGCGGACCGCTGCTCGGCGGATTCATCACCGACACGCTCGACTGGCGCTGGAACTTCTTCATCGCGATCCCGTTCGCCGTCGCTGCGCTCATCATGATGCAGCGCACGCTGCACCTGCCGGCGCGCCCGAAGACGAAGGTGCGCATCGACTACCTCGGCATCGTGCTGCTCTCGACCGCCGTCTCGCTGCTGCTCGTCTGGATCACCAACGCCGGCAACGACTACGACTGGTGGAGCATCGAGACGATCCTCATGGTCGGCGGCTCCCTCCTCGCGACGATCCTGTTCGTCGTCGTCGAGCTGCGCTCGAAGGAGCCGCTCGTGCCTCTCGCGATGTTCCGCAACCGCACGTTCACCCTCGCGGTGATCGCGTCGATCGCGATCGGCGTCGCGATGTTCGGCACGTCGGTGTTCCTCAGCCAGTACATGCAGATGGCGCGCGGCGCGACCCCGACCGAGGCGGGCCTCATGACGATCCCGATGATCGCTGGTCTCCTCATAGCGTCGATCGTCATCGGCGGGCTCGTCACCAGGCACGGTCACTGGAAGCCGTACCTCGTCGTCGGCGGCGTGCTCCTCATCGCGGGCTCGTTCCTGCTGTCGACGATGGAATACGACACGAACTTCGTGCTCGTCTCGCTCTACATGTTTCTGCTCGGCGCAGGCGTCGGCATGACGATGCAGAACCTCGTGCTCATCGTGCAGAACACCGCCAAGCCCACCGAGATCGGCGTCGCCAGCTCGGGGGTGACGTTCTTCCGCAGCCTCGGCGGCACGGTCGGCGTCTCGGCCATGGGCGCAGCTCTCGCAAGCTCGGCGACCGGCCTCGTCGCCCATCGGCAGTCGGATATCGCCGGGGCGATCGCGAAGCTCGGCGAGAAGGGCGCGGCCGTCGCCGAGCAGCTGCAGTCCGGCGCCATCCCGAACGTCGCCCAGCTGCCCGACGGTGTCCGCGTCATCTTCGAAGACATCTACGCCCAGGCGATCGCCCACTCGTTCCTGATCGCGGTGCCGCTGGCCGCCGTGAGCCTGATCGCCATCGTGTTCCTGCCGAACGTGCCGCTCACGCGGATGACGACGAGCGAGCGCGTCGCGGCGAGCGAAGCCGACCTCGCCACCGTCTCGACCGCCGAGGGCATGGACACGCTGACCGCGACGGCGCAAGGCGCGGCGTCCGCGGCATCCCGGACCCGACGCTAATGTCGATGACGATGGCCGCCGACGAGACGCGAGAGGCGCGCACCGAGGCGGTGCGCGCCCTCGAGGCGGAGTTCGGCGAGCTGATCAGCCGGTTCCGGCGGATCATCCTCGAGAACGCCAACCGCGTGAGCCCGGGCATGCTGCCCGGGGCCTACAAGGTGTTGACCACCATCGTGCGTCGCGAGTCGATCACGCTGTCGGCCCTCGCCGAGACCCTCATGTCAGACAAGGGTCAGATCAGCCGCACCGTCCGCGAGCTCGAGCAGCTGGGTCTCGTGCAGCGCACGCCCGACCCCGACGACGGCCGGTCGAGTCTGCTCTCACCCACGACGGAGGGCCTCGAACGCCTCGCCGCGGCGCGCGCGCCGCAGGAGAGCACGCTCGTCGACGCGCTCGACGAGTGGCCCGTCGACGACATCCGCAACCTCACACAGCTGCTGCACGCCCTCACCGCGGGTGAGTCGCCGCGCTCCTGAGCCCGGCGACCCGGCCGTCAGCGCTGCGAGAACGCCGCGTCGAACGCGGCCTCGGAGGGCCGGTACGCCGACAGGCGGCGGACGAACTCGAGAGCTTCGGGTGCGCCGACCAGGCGGTCCATGCCGGCATCCTCCCACTCCACCGAGAGGGGTCCGTCGTAGCCGATCGCGTTGAGCATGCGGAAGGCGTCCTCCCACGGCACGTCGCCGTGACCGGTGGAGATGAAGTCCCAGCCGCGTCGCGGGTCG
>NZ_RRYE01000362.1 GCF_004010105.1 Microbacterium sp. CPCC 204701 | reverse complement strand
CGACGAGCCAGCCGCCCTTCGCGCGGCGGCGCTTCACCGCGGCGCGCAGGCGCGTCGCGTTGTCGACCTCCTCGAGGCCCGACGTCGGCCCGGTCGCGGTCGACGGGAGCACCGCGGTGAGCTCGCCGGTGGCAGCAGTGTCGTCGCGCACGACGCTGATCGGCCCGGTGCGGGTGACGACCGGCGTGACGCCCAGCTCGCGCTCGATCTCGCGCAGGCGCTGGAGCATCTCGCGGGCATCGGTCGGCCGGTCGTCGGGGGAGCGCTCGGTCGCCCACAGCACGAGCTCGTCCAGCGGCTCGGGGACGCCGGGGTTCTTCACGCTCGGGCGCGGCACCGAGTCGGTCGCATGCTGGAACGCGATCTGCATGGGCTGCTCGCCCTTGTAGGGCTGCTCGCCCGTGAGCATCTCGTACAGCATGATGCCGAGCGCGTAGATGTCGCTGCGGGCGTCGGCGGTGCCGCGCGTGACGAGCTCGGGCGCGAGATAGGCGATGGTTCCCAGCAACTGCGCGCCCGACGCCGTGTTGGCCGTGGTGGCGCGGGCGAGGCCGAAGTCGCCGATCTTGATGCGGCCGTCCTCGGCGAGCAGGACGTTCTCGGGCTTGACGTCGCGGTGCACGATGCCCGCCTTGTGCGCCGCGGCGAGGCCCGACAGCACCGCATCGAGGATGGAGATGGCCTGCGGGACCGTGAGGCGCCGCTGCTCGCGCAGGAGCTCGCGCAGGGTGATGCCCGGCAGGTACTCCATGACGAGGTACGCCATCTCGCCGTCCTGGCCCTGGTCGAAGACGTTGACCACGTGCGGATCGGCCAGGCGGGCGGCGGCGCGCGCCTCCTGGATGAAGCGGCTCTGGAACACCGTGTCGTCGCTCAGATGCCCGTGCATGACCTTCAGTGCCACCCGGCGCTCGAGCCGCAGATCCGTCGCGACGTACACCGTCGCCATGCCGCCCCGGGCGATGCGAGCACGCACCCGGTACCGACCGTCGACCAGACGGCCGATCAGCGGGTCCGTCTGCTGGCTCGTGCTCACGCTCAGAGTCTACGGACGTGCACCCGCGAGCCCGCGGAGCGGCTCACCCAGCGACCGTACCGTTACCCGCCGGTGACCGGTCAGCCCAGCGCCGCGAGCCACGCGTGGGCGGGCGCCTCCCACTGCGCATAGCGGTCGGGGTGAGCAGAGATCTGCACGGCCTGCGCGGCCTCGGCGAACGGCATCGACTGCCAACCCGGGATGTCGAGCAGACCGCGCGTGCGCGACCCGTTCGGGTCGGACGCCCCGCCGTAGAACGCGCGGATGGAGCGGGCCGCGTCGCGGACCTCCGCCTCGGTGCCCCATCCCGTGCTGGGGCGCTGCTGGAAGAGGCCGAGCGAGTCGCGGTCGCCCCAGTCGAGGTTGCGGATCCACGACTCCTGCATCGCGGTGCCGAGCGCGATCGCGATGCCGCGGTCGGGCACGCCGAGCTCTCGCCCGATCCGCACGATCAGCTGCGCATTGGCGACCTGCTCGGCATCGAGGCCCGCAACGGCCGGCGCGGATGCCACGACCGCGGCGAGCGGAATGGCGATGGTCTGCCCGGGGTAGATGATCGATGCCCGGCTCAACCCGTTGGCGGCGAGCACGGCGTCGATGCCCACGCCGTGTCGCTGCGCGATGCCGCTGATCGTATCGCCCGCGACGATCGTGTACTTCCCGCCGACGCTGGGCGCCGGCGCGGGCGCCGGAGCAGGCGCTGCGGCGGCGCCGGGGATCGTGATGGTCTGGCCGGGGTAGATGATCGACGACCAGCCCAGCCCGTTGGCGGCGAGCACCGCATTCGTCGACACACCGTGGCGCTTCGCGATCGAGCTGATGGTGTCGCCGCGCTGCACCGTGTAGGCGCCGGGCGAGGGCGCCGGGGCAGGAGCGGAGGGCGCCGCGGCAGTGCCGGTGAGGGTGAGCACCTGGCCCGGGTAGATCACCGACCGCCACCCGAGCCCGTTGAGCGCAAGGACGTCCGCGGTGCGAAGGCCGTGGTGGCTCGCGATCGCGCTCACGGTCTCTCCTGGCTGCACGGTGTACGTCGCCGGCGCGGGCGACTGACCGCTGCGTGCCGGGAGCGAGGCGGCGACCGCCTTCGACGCGACGGGGACGGATGCCGCGAGCTTCGCCGTCCGCAGCACCGGCGAGGTCGTGCCGCGGGCAGTGGCATCGGCGTGATCGGCGTGCGCGGGTGCGGCGGAGAGCGTGAGCGCGATCGAGCCGACGACGGCGACCGGAATCCCGGTCAGAGCGGCGCGGGGCCGGGCCCCGCGATGGGTGTGGCGGATTGGTCGCACAAGTTTTCCCCCCTCAGCCGACTCCAGAAACGGTGTCACGGAAGTCAACTCGTGTCAACGGGTGGTAGCAGAGGGGCAGAGGTGACGGATGTGACTCGGGAGGTGTGGTCTCCGCACCGAGACAGGCGGAGCCCGGGCCCGGGCGGATCTGGAATAGTTGCTGTCGTGACCACTGACGACGCCTCGCTCATCGAGACCGACTGGCTCACCCTGCCCGAACTCGTGGAGGTGCTGGGCGAGCCGCTGGGACGCGTCCGCCGGCTCCTCGACGACCTGCACCTCGTCGGGTCCCGCCGGGACGGCGTGTTCAAGGTTCCCGCCGTCTTCATCGTCGACGGCGAGCCGCTCTCGTCGCTGCGCGGCACGGTCTTCGCGCTGCACGACGCCGGCTTCACGGACGACGAGGCGATCGACTGGCTGCTCGCGCCCGAAGACACCATCGGCGTCGCGCCGATCGAGGCGCTGCGGGCCGGCCGCAAGAGCGAGGTCCGCCGCGTCGCGCGCACTCTGGCCTGAGCCGGTTCGCGGCCGAGCGACCGCCCTGCGTCAGGTGATGCGGACGGTCGCCGCGCGCGCGAGGTCGCG
>NZ_RRYE01000361.1 GCF_004010105.1 Microbacterium sp. CPCC 204701 | reverse complement strand
GGGGTCGCCGTTCGGGCCCTCGGGGTTGACGTAGATGAGGCCCATCTGCACCGCGGCCAGCGGCTTCTCCAGCTCACGGTCGCCCGAGTAGCGCTCGTCGGCGAGCCACGTGGTCTCGGGACCCCAGTAGACGTCGGCGTCGGGCTCCCATACATCCGCGCGGCCGCCAGCGAAGCCGAAGGTCTTGAAGCCCATGGATTCCAATGCCACATTGCCGGCGAGGATCATGAGGTCGGCCCACGAGATCGACTGACCGTACTTCTTCTTGACCGGCCACAGCAGGCGCCGGGCCTTGTCGAGATTGACGTTGTCGGGCCAGCTGTTGAGGGGAGCGAAACGCTGCTGACCGGCCCCGCCCCCGCCGCGGCCGTCGGTCACCCGATACGTGCCGGCGCTGTGCCACGCCATGCGGATCATGAGCGGGCCGTAGTTGCCGAAGTCGGCGGGCCACCAGTCCTGCGACGTGGTGAGCACCTCTGCGATGTCGCTCTTCACGGCAGCGAGGTCGAGCGCCTCGAACGCGGCCTTGTAGTCGAAGTCTTCGCCTAGCGGATTGGCGACCGCGGGGTTCTTGGCGAGGATCTTGAGGTTCAGCTGGTTCGGCCACCACACGCTGTTCGCGTTGCCCGTCGTGGGGTGGGGCTGGCCGCCGTGGATGACTGGGCACTCCTCGGCCACGTTCGGCCGCGGTCGGCTCTCGCCGTCCTTCCGGTCGTCGACCGGCGTGTCGATGGGCGTGACCGCCTGATCCACGTCGTTCGGGTTGTCACCGATCTCGGGGATCGTGTCGTTGCTGTCGGTCATGGCTTCCTTCCAGTCGGGATGGCTATCGGGTTTCGGACAGGACGTCGCGCTCGCGAGCCGTGCGCCGTCGCGGGTTCGCCACGGGTTCGTCGACAGTGCGCGTTTCGGCGCACGTGGGGCAGACGCCGTAGAACGTGACCTCGGCGACGTGCAGCGTGTAGCCGCGGGCGTCGGACGGTGTCAGGCACGGCGCGTGACCCACGACGCAGTCGACGTCTTCGACGGCGCCGCACACGGAGCAGATGAGGTGATGATGGTTGTCGGAGACGCGGAGCTCGAACAGGCCGGGGCGCCCGGCGGGCTCGATCCGGCGCGCGAGGCCCGCCTCGACGAAGTCGCCGAGCGCGTTGTACACCGATTGCAGGCTCGTGCCCGGCAGAGACCTGGCCACGACCGCGTAGAGCTCGTCCGCACTCGCGTGCGCACGCCCGTGGAGCGCCTCGACGACCGCGCGGCGCGGCTCGGTGACCCGGAGTCCCGCGGTGCGCAGCCGCTCGGCGGCATCGATCGCGGGGGCGTTGGTCATCCTCCCATCCTAGCGTTGTTTTGAGTCATTCAAAACAACGGGAGGGTGAACGATCAGCCCGCGACGACTGTCGGGGTGCCCGCCTCGTACTCCGTCAGATCGCCGGTCTCGCCCAGCCGGTCGGCACGACGGCCGACCACGAGCATGTAGGCGACGAACAGCACGAGTGCCGCCACGCCGATGCCGATCTTCACCGGCCACGGCCACGGCTGGGCGGTCACGAACCCCTCGATCAGCCCCGAGACACCCAGCGCGAACACGAGTCCGATCGCGACCGTGGCGAGCGCGCGACCGGCCGACGCGAGGGCCTCACCGCGTCGGCGCGGACCGGGCGCCACCCACGCCCAGAACACGTGCAGGCCTGCGGCCGCGGCGACGAAGACGCTGGTGAGCTCGAGAAGGCCGTGCGGGAGGATGTAGAGCACGAATACGTCGACCCGCTCGAATGCGGTCATGACTGCCGCCGCCGTGCCGACGCCGACCGCGTTCTGCACGAGCACCATGATGGGCCAGACGCCCGTGATGCCGAAGAGAACGCACTGCGCCGCGATCAGGGCGTTGTTCGTCCAGACCTGGCCCGCGAAGACCGCGGCCGGGTTCTCGCTGTAGTACTCGGTGAACTCGCTCTGGGCGTACTGCTCGAGCTGTGCCCCACTGCCGAGGCTCGCCACGAGCGCCGGGTCGCCCGACACCCACAGCGCGACCACGACCACGACCGCGACGAACCCGAGCGCGATCGCCAGGGTGGTCCATCGGAGGCCGTACAGCGCGGCGGGAAGCTGCAGCGCGAAGAATCGCGGGATCTGACGCAGCACGTTCTCGGAAGCACCCGTCAGCCGCAGCCGCGCCCTTGCGAGCATCGTCGA
The DNA here is from genome assembly GCF_004010105.1 of Microbacterium sp. CPCC 204701. Taxonomy (GTDB): domain Bacteria; phylum Actinomycetota; class Actinomycetes; order Actinomycetales; family Microbacteriaceae; genus Microbacterium. The sequence goes on along the minus strand of NZ_RRYE01000361.1, from coordinate 732 downwards.
GACGTGATCGCTCTGGATGCTTCGCCCGACTGAGGTCTTGGCATCCGCAAGATCGGCTGACGCCGCGCGGTAGCGCGTCACCAGCTCATCGACCTCGGGCCCGGAGAGGTGCCGCGCGCGGCTGAGCTCGTCCAGCCGCGCCCACTCGTCGCGGCGTGCAGCCGTGAGCGCGTCGAGGTCCATGTGCTTCACTGTACCCATGCCCGAAGGCCGCGCCGCGATCGTCGACATCCACCAGGACGAGGTGCTCACCGGCGAAGCCGTCGCGCTCGACGTGCAGCCTCTCGGCTACTTCATGCGGGCCCTCGGCGTCGTGATCGACATGGCGGTCGGCGTCGCTGTGCTGATCCTGTTCGCGTGGGCGATGGCGTGGCTGACCGGCGCCGGTGCGATCGGCGACGCCGTCGTGCCGATCCTCACGATCGTCGTCGTCGTGCTCGTCACCGTCGTGATCCCCACCGTCGTCGAGACCACGACCCGCGGTCGCAGCCTCGGGCGCCTGGCCGTCGGCGGACGCATCGTGCGCACCGACGGCGGGGCCGCGGGCTTCCGCCACGCGTTCATCCGCGCGTTCGTCGGAGTGCTGGAGCTGTGGATGACGCTCGGCGCGGTCGCCGCGATCGTCGGCGCTTTCACGCCCCGCTCACAGCGCCTCGGCGATCTCGTGGCCGGCACCTACTCCGAGCGCACGCGCACGCCGCGGCTGCCTGACACGGCGCTCGAGGTCCCCCC
>NZ_RRYE01000360.1 GCF_004010105.1 Microbacterium sp. CPCC 204701 | reverse complement strand
CACGGAGCTCTCGACGCTCGTCGCCGCGCGGCCCGCGGCCTCGCGGGCCACGCGCACGAGCTCGCCGCCGTGGTGCCCGACGGCGTCGCTCAGCGCGACGCCCACGCCGATCACGGGGATCACTCCCCCGCCGACCTTGCCGAGGTCGTCGAAGAGGCCCCGATAGATCGCGCCGGCCTGACGGCGGGCCTCGTCCGCCGAGAACACGGCGATCCCCACGACCAGTCCGCTGGATCCATCCTGACCGACGACGGCATTGGCGGGCGCGTGCCGGCGTACTCCCGCACGCCATGCCTCGGCGATCGCTGCCGCGACGTCGGTGCCGAACGCCGAGGAGATCTGGTCGAGATCGTCGATGCGGACCCCGGTCACGGCGACGAGCTCGGAGCGAGTCGCCGCCCGGGCGCAGAGCGATGCGAGAAGATCGGCGAACTCGTCCCGCGTGGCGATCCCGTCCTCCGCTGGGTCGGACGATGACTGGCGCAGGTAGCCGCGCATCGGCGCGCGGGCCGCGCGGAGCACCGACGTCACCACGACGGCGACGATGGTCAGCGTGACGGTGAGGAAGCTCGTGGATATGGTGCCGAAGGCGGCCTGGAACAGCGTGCTCTCGGGTCCCGAGATCAGGAACGCCGTCGTGCGCGCCGCGTAATACAGCGACTGCAGCCCCAGCACGATGCCCAGCACCCATGCGGTACGTGACGCACGCAGCGCGCCGCGCAGGCATTCCGCCGCGCCGAGGGAGGCGAACACCATGAGCGCGGCGAACATCCACAGCGCGCCGGCCCAGTCTCCGCCCGCTTCGCCTTCGACCGCAACCGACACCGCCGCCGCGCCGACGCCCGCGCCGACGAGGAGTGACGGCCACGCCATCGAGCGCCCGTTGAAGCGGCGGCAGCCGAGCCACATGCACCCGGTACCCGCGACGAACGCCGCGTTGCCCACCGCGACCGCCCACCACGCATCGTCGAGCCGCGCCCACACGACGTACGACAGCGTGGTCAGCATCGCGGCCAGGAATCCGAGCGACCAGATCCGTCCCGCTCCCTCGTCGCGGCGCAGCAGCGTCTCGAGGATGAACAGCACTCCGCTGACGTTGACGACGAGGGCGGTGATGACCAGCACGCTGGCGAGGTCCAGACTCATGACTACGGTCCTTCCGGCCGGGTCGCCGGCAGCTTGACGATGAAGGTCGATCCCACCCCGGGCGAGCTGTGCAGTCCCATCTCACCGCCGTGGGCGCGAACGATGTCGCGCGTGATCGCGAGTCCGAGTCCCGTGCCCGCCCGGCGCTGCGCGCCCGCTTTGTAGTAGCGGTGGAACAGGCGCGATCGATCGGCGTCCGAGATGCCGATGCCCGTGTCGCGCACCAGGATCCAGCTCGAGGTGCCGTCGGAGGTGGTGCCGACGTGAACCGTTCCACCGTCCTTGTTGTACGTGATCGCGTTCGACACCAGGTTGTCGACCACTTGGCGCAGGCGCAGCGCATCGGCCCAGACCGGCGCCGGCTCGAGACCGGATGTGTCGATCGTGATGGCGCGCGCCTCGGCGCGGGTGACGGCATCCGTCGCCGCCGCGCGGACGATCTCGCTCGCCTCGAGGGGACCGGGCGTGAGCGAGGTGCCCAGCGATGACGGCGAGGACCGCGACGCGGCAAGGACGTCGGCGACGATCTGAAGGAGGCGCTCGGCGTTGCGTTCGGCGATGTCGAGGTTTCCGCGGACAGCGTCCGGCGTGTCGGGGTCCTCGATGGCCAGGTCGAGGTAGCCGAGGATCGCCGTGAGCGGGGTGCGCAGCTCATGCGAGACCGAAGCGACCAGTTCGTCCCGGGCTCGGAGCGCGTCGAGTTCGGCCGTGACGTCCCGCGAGACGACGACGGCACCGGCGTCCGCGCCGTCCGGATCGGTGAGTCGGCGCGCCGTGATGGTGAGCGCCCGCCGCGCGCCGGGCTCCGCCCCGAACCACATCACCTGGTCGTCGAACGACTCGCCTCGCCGCGCCCGCTCGAGCGGTAGCTCATCGGGAGGCACTCGCGTCGTCCCGTCGTCGCGGAACACCTCCAACTCTGCGGAGTCATGGGCTTCGAGACCCTGCTGGAGGCGTCCGTGGGCGTCGTTCGTGACAGCGGTGCGGCCGTCGGCGTCGATGCGGACGACGCCGAAGTCCACCGCGTCGAGCACTTCGGTGACCACCTGCTCCTGCCGCCGCGTGCGAGCCAGGATGCTCCGCAGCAGCCGCGACTGCTTCGCCAGGAGCATGCGCTGGGCATCGGAACGGCGGGTCGTGAGGTGCGCCGTGGTCGCGACGGCCAGCAGCACGAGGGGCAGGAGGAACGTGCGATACGTCACCTCCTCGGCGTTCACGGCTGTCAGCAGGCTCACGATCCCGGCGATCGAGACGATCACGCCGACGAGGCCCAGCATGCCGAAGCCGCCGGCGAGCCACATCACCGGGAAGATCCACAGCAGCCCCAGCCGGGAGTCAGGCGCCGCGAGCTGCAGCAGCGTGATCGCAGCCATGTCCAGCGATGGGACTACGGCGACCCAACCGTACGGGAGCGAATTCCACGGCACCACGAGGGTCGCGCCCGTCACCACCACGACCAGGACGACACCGAGGAAGAAGAGCACGCCGTCGCCGTGGAAGGGCGTGAGCACCACCAGCCCGGCGAGCACGAACACGACACCCGCCAGGAGCAGCTGATTGAGCGTCGCGATGCGATCGCGCGTGCGCTCGGCGATGTCGTGCCCGCGCCCCGCCCCGCGCAGGCGGGCGGGACGCCGATGCGCGTCTCGCGCGGTCGCGGCGGTCATACCGTGACGCTAACGGATGCCGCGACCGGTGTGTGAGCCTCGCGCCGGCGTGGTGCCCGCCCGCGGCTCAGGCCCGGGCACCAAGGTCTCAGAATCCGAAGTCGCCGAAGTCCCCGAATCCGCCGG
>NZ_RRYE01000036.1 GCF_004010105.1 Microbacterium sp. CPCC 204701 | reverse complement strand
TGACGGGCACGCCTGCCGCCATCGCCTCCACGATCACCTGCCCGAACGGCTCCGGCACAGGCGATGCGTGCACGGCCAGGCTCAGGCGCCTGAGCTCCGCATTCGTGTCGCCCACCCATCCCGCCCAGTCCACGCACTCGGCCAGCTCCGGCGATCTCGAGACCAGAGCCCGGAGGTCGCGCTCTTCCGGTGCGTCTTCGAAGAGAGCGCCGCCGATGATGCGGAAGCGCACGCCGGGAGTTCGGGACACGACTCGTCGAGCTGCTTCGAGAAACAGACGCTGGCCCTTCGTCTCGCTGATCCTGCCGACGATGCCCACGGTCGGCAGGTCAGCAGAGGGCGCTCCGGGGCGGTGTGCGAACGCTTCTGGAGGAAGCCCCGGGTACGCGACGACGACTCGGCGCGCGGGCACGCCGACGAGTGTCGCGGCGGTGGCCCGAGAGTTGGCGACGACCTGGCGAGGCCCGAATCGTGCGAGCGCGCGCATCCCGACGACGAGGGGCGCGGGCAAATAATCGGCGGCCAGGCGGTCGTGCAGATGCCAGACCCATTCCGAGCCGCGAGGCCGGGCGATCGCGACGATCACCGCGCTCTTGAGCGAGTTGGCCACCACGAGCTCCGCCCCCGCCTCGCGCAGCATCCGTCGCACTGTCCGCGACGTGGCGAGTGAGCCCACGGCGTTCCGCCACAACGCGCCGATCGATGCGGCGGCTTCGTTGCGGGTGACGCGGGCAAGTCCCGGCGTGGCGATCACCTGGGTGGGCACTCCCTGCGCGCGAAGCCGAGCGGGGAATGCGCCGTCCTCGAGCACGATCGCCGACACGTCGAAGGCCGCATGATCCCGCGCACCGAGCAGTCGGAGGAGCGCGATCTCGGCCCCACCGACATCGGCGGTGTGAGAGACCACCACCACCCGAGCGGGGATGCTTCGGTGAGAGAGGGCCACCTCGACACCCTAACGACGGACGCGCGCGAGCGGTACCGAGCGGCGGAGCCCTACCATGGGCACGTGACCTTCATGCCCACAGGCACGATCCGGGGAGTGGGTGCGACGATCCTGGGGATCCTCGTGCTGGTCGTCCTCGGCGCCTCCATGGGCATCGCCAGCGCTCGGCTGCCGGACTACGCCATCTATCTGGCGCTCGGCGTCCTGCTCATCGCGGTCGCGGCGATCGACCTCTCGCTGGTGCCGGTGCTCGCGGTACCCGCGGTCTTCGCCGTTCAGCGGATCGGGCCGATGAGCGGATCCGACTTCCTGCTCGGCATGGCGGTGCTGGTGTCGCTGCTTCTCCTGCGCGGGCGCGGCGTCGTGACGATGCAGCCGCTGCTGTGGTCGGGTGCGTTCTACGTCGCGCTCACTGCTCCGCAGCTGATCCTCAACCGCTACGCCGAGAACTACATCGAGTGGGCGCACGAGCTCGTCCTGGTCCTGGGCGCGATGATCGTCGGGTTCGTCATCGGCCGCGAAGGTCACGCGCGACTGGCGCTGGGCGTCTTCGTCGCGATGTGCGTCGGGATCGGCGCCGTCGCCGGCGTGACCGCGCTCGGCAACGGCTTCCAGCCGGTGTATCTCGGCATGTGGCACAAGAACGCCATCGGGGCGTTCCTGATGATCGGACTCATCATCGCCTTCGCCAATCCGCCGTGGCTGGGCTGGCCGCGCTGGCTCGCGTGGACTGCCTTCGCGGTCTGCGGGATCGGCATGGCTGCGGCGCAATCGCGGCAGGCGATCGTGGGGGCTCTCATCGGCGTGGTCGTCATCGGGCTGCGGCCGCGGTTCCACAACGGCAAGCGTTCACGGTGGATGTGGGTCATCCTGATCCCGGCAGCGTGGTTCGTCTATCAGGAGGTCATGGATCAGCTCGCGTCCGATGACTCCTTCAGCTCGGCCGCGCAGCGCCTCACGTGGTACGGCGCGTCGATCACGGTGTGGCTGCAATCGCCGCTGTTCGGCGTCGGTCACCGCTGGTGGACGACGTGGCACACCGGGTACGGCGGCTTCCAGCCGCCGAACGCCGAACTGGAGGTGCTGACGACCGTGGGGATCGTCGGTCTGATCGGCTTCCTCGGGATGTTCGCAGGAGGGCTGTGGGCGCTCACCCGGATGAACCCGGTGTACGGAACGCTGGGCCTCGCCGTCGTCGCCGCGAAGCTGGCCCAGAGTCAATTCGACCTGTACTGGGTCGCCGGCCACGCGTCACTCCTGTGGATCGTCGCCGGCATCTGCTACGGCGTCCAGGAGCGCGACAGATCCGAAGGGATCGAGCGCGTTCCGCATCCCGTCCAGACGATCTGGCGCCGCACCCGCGGAGTCCGGATCTGATGCCGTCCGTCGTTCACGCACTGACCCCCGGCGACCACTTCTCTCCGAGAACCGGCTCCGCGATCCCCACCGTCGTTCATGGTCTCGCCTCGGCCGCCGAGCAGGATCGCCGTTATACGAATCAGGTTCTGCTCGACGCATCGACATTCCGTCCCCGCTACACCAGTGCGGACGCGATCGAATACGCCGGCGCCGGCTATCCCGCGGGCTGGGAACGCGCCGTCGATCTCGGACTGTCCAGGCTGGGGCTGCCGCGGGTGCGGACCCAGCGGTCCTACGGCCCGATGGTGGCGGCGCTCGAAGGCAGACCCGAGGCTCTCGTGATCGCGCACAACGCGCCGATTCTGCCCCGGATGCTGACGAGAACCTCGCATACGCCCGTCTACTACGCTCATAACGACCTGCCACGCGGGATGTCGCGTCGCGAGGCCGACCGCGCGCTGGCGCCGGCAGTCGCCGTGGTCGCTGTCAGCGCGGATCTCGCGGGCCGCATCGCCTCTCGCGTCTCCCGCACTCTCGCGGACCGGATCCGAGTGGTCGAGAACGGCGTCGACACCACCGCCTTCCAGGTCCGCACCGCACCGGCGGGGTCTTCGAGGCTGCGCGTCATGTTCGTGGGGAGGATCGTCCCCGACAAGGGGCCGGACGTTCTCCTGAGAGCGGCTGCGGGACTCGCACGCGACGACTACGAGATCGTGATCGTCGGAAGTCAGGGTTTCGACGCCCAAGCCCAGCTCTCGCCGTACGAGCGGGAGCTCCGCTCGCTTGCCGCCACCGCGGCGGTACCGGTGTCGTTCCAGCCGTTCGTCGACCGTGCCGCTCTCCCGGCTCTGCTCCAGTCGGCCGATGTCTTCGTCGCGCCGTCCCGATGGCCGGAGCCGAGCGGCCTGACCGTCGGCGAAGCGATGGCTACCGGCCTGCCGGTGATCGCAAGCGATGCCGGCGGGATTGCGAGCGTGCTCGGCGACGCGGGTCTCCTGGTTCGCCCCGGCGACGTGCCCGCTCTCGCGGATGCGCTCGGCTCACTGCTCGACGACGCCGTGCTGCGGGCGGCTCTCGGCGGCGCCGCGCGGCGCCGCGCGGAGAACCGCTCGTGGGTCCGCTCATGGGGCCAGCTGCGGCTCGTGCTCGACGAGATGCTGCTCTGATCAGCCCCGAGCGGCTCCCAGGGCGGCGACGATCGGTGAGATCGACCCCGTCAGTTCGCGCGCCATCGCAGCCCAAGCGCTCGCCGGTGAGTTGATCGGATCGGCCACGTCGTCGTCCACATCGTCCCCGACGAAGTCCGTTGGACTCCGGTCGCCTGCCACGCCGTCGAGCCACACGCCGACGGGAACGCCCACTGGCCTCGGGTGATGGGTCAGCCACCGGGCGAATTGCTTGACGGTGAATATGCGGCCCATGAGCTGCGGGTTGTCGGCGGCCAGTTCCCGGGAGTGCGCGCGCGCCATGGTGAGGATGACCTCGAAACCGTCGAGGTCGTCACGATCGAGCTCCCGGCTCAGATGAGACGAGAAGTCGATCCCGAGATCCCTCCCCATCCGCACGCCCGCGCTCGGCATCGGGTGGCCGCCGGCCATGAGCCCGCCGGAATGGATCTCGAGCGAGTCGTCGGCGAGCAGACGAGCTATTGCCGCCGCGTACGGAGACCGGCACCGGTTCGCCGTGCAGACGAAGAGCACGTGGGTGACGCCCGGGCTGGGTTCGGGGGACCTGACAGCCAGCGGGATCCCCTGTGGTCCCGACATCACGCGTCGCTTGCCGTCTTCCGTTCCGCCTGCGGAGAGCCGGCGCTGCCGGAGTCGATGCCGGTGTCGGACTCGCCTGCTGTCGGATCGGAGCGGCTGGTGCGCGCGCGCAGGGTCTCGTCGGCCCCCGCGGTGTTGAGCAGCTTGCGCAGGTCCGCCACGTCGGCGGCGGTCACGTCGTCGGCGACCGCGGAGGCACTGCCCGGCGCAGCCTCCCCCGACCGCTGGGCGACGTAGTAGGACGAGTACGTCTTCGGCAGCTTGCGCCTGCTGCGGTTCGCCACGACGCCGATCACCTCGGCTCCAGCCGAGCGCAGCGCGCCGACCGTGTCCGCCAGCAGCACGCGGTCGGTCTTTCGCACGGAGGAGATGACGACGGCGCCGTCGGACTGCAGAGCGAGAAGTGCGGCATCGGCCATGCCGATCGCCGGCGGCGAGTCGATGATCACCACGTCGGCGAGCTCCCGCAGATGCGCGACGACATCCGCCAGCACCGGCCGCGCGAGCAGGTCCGCGGGATCCGGTGGCTCCGCGCCGGCGGGGAGGACGCGCAGGCGCCGATAGCGGGTGGTGTTGAGGCGCGATGCGACGGCTTCGCGCGACACGGGTTCGCCGACCTCGTGTTCGTGCAGGATGTCGGCCAGGCCGTCGCCATCAGCGGACTCGCCGAAATAGCGGCCGAGATCGGGACGCCGGAGGTCTCCGCCGACGATGATGACCGTCTTGCCGGCGCGTGCCCATGCCATGGCGAGGTTCGCCGACACGAACGACTTCCCGTCGCCCGGCTCGACGCTCGTGATCACCGCGACGGCGTCGCGACGCGGCAGGAAGACCTGCAGCGTCGAGCGGAGCGTGCGCAGTCGCTCGCTGAGATCTGTCCGCTCGTTGTGCGCGACCGGGAGAGGCGGGTCCATTGCCGCGACGCCGCGATCCCAGCTGAGCTCGCCGAGGGAGCGCGCGCCGGAGATCGCCTCGATCTCGTCCTCGCCCCGCAGGCGGTTGTCGAACTGGTCGCGGATGAGCGCGGCCGCGACGCCGACGATGAGTCCCGTCGCCAACGCCAGCAGCAGCACGATGAGCGTCGACGGCACGGTCGACTCGCCGGGCGGCGGACTCGTGACGATGGCGGTGGCGGCCCCCGCGTCGCTCACGCTCTCGATGGCGAGGTTGATCGTCGTCATCTGCGACAGCGCGGTCGCGAGGTTGGTCGCCGCGATCGAATCGCCGGGATTCGCTGCGACTTCGTGCTGCAGGTCCCGAGCGTTCTGAATCGCCTCCGCCTGGCGCTGATGCAGGGTCGTCAGCGCGGCCGCGAGCTGCTCGTCGACGTAGGCGGCATAGGCGTTCAGCACCGCCGAGGCTCGCTCCTGCGCCTGGGCCGCGGACGTGCCGGTCGCGCTGATGTACAGGCGCGCCAGGGATGTGGAATCGTCGACGTCGGCTCGCAAAGCACCCGTGAGCGCGGACGGGTCCTCACCGAGCTGATCGGCGGCGGCGTCGATGACGACCGGTGCGGTGACCGCTTCGGCGCTCACGTCGACGGCCACACCGCCCACCTCACCGGTGACCGCTCCTTCGGAGACCACGTCGTTGAGGCGGATGACGCCCGTACTGACGTACGTCTCGGTACGCAGCTGCAGATACACGGCCGCCGTCACGAGCGCGGCGAGCATGACGGCGCCGATGATCCATTTGCGCTTCCAGAGCACATCGAGAATCTGTCGGAGCGTCAAGTCCAGTTCCCCCTGGGAATGTGTGCCACGTCCGGCGTGGCAGCAGGTCTAGGTTACAGGCGTTCGCTGTTCCCGGTCGTCTCCGAGCGGGGGTGCGTCGTCGTGGTCGGCGCGAGAAATGGCCGATGGACGGCGAGGACCGAAACGATGAGACCCAGCGTACACAGCACGATCGCGAGCCCGAGCTGCAGAGCATGGTCGCCTCCGTCGAGGGCGACGGCACCAACCAGTGCGGCCAGCCCGGCGCCCAGGAGCACCGCACCGGCGAGGACCGACCCTCTGCGCAGGCGAGACGACACGGGTTCCGTCCTGCCCCACAGCGCCGCCAGACCGCACGACACGGCTCCCGCCAGCAGAGCCCCGCCGACGCTGTCGCTGCCCCGGTGAGCCAGGGAGAAGACGGAACCGAGGGCCACATATGACACGAGCCCCCCGAGGACGAGCACGAGGACCGGCGACATCCAGCGCGGTGCGCACCAGATGATCGCGACTGCGGCGGCGAGCGAGACGGCCGTGTGCCCGCTCGGGAAGGTGTTGTGGGCATAGGCGAACTCGCCGAGGTCCGGCCGCGGGGCGAGCTCCTTCATCGCGATCGCGACGACCGAGACGATCCCCACCAGCACCGCCGAATAGACGACAGGTGCCCAACGGCGTTCGAGTACGCCCGACAGGACGGCGACCGCGGCGCCGGCGAGGACACAGTACGTGATGATGTCGCGCCCGTCATAGAAGGCGAGCCACGCGTCGCTGCGGAGCCATCCGAAGAGGCTCAGTGAGCCCGCGTCGACGAGCTGACCGAACGGCGTGAGCACGGCGGCGGCGTACAGGGCGATGAAGCCCGCCCCGTAGGCCGCGCTCAGAAGCCAGAGATTGCGCGTGCGTCGTGCCGGGCCGCGCCGCGCGACGTCAGACACGGGCGGCTTCCTCTGCGACGACCGCGCGCAGCCGATCGGCGAACCGCTCCTCCGAGAACGTCGCCGCGTGCTCGCGGATCGCCTCGGCCGACCATTCGTCGCCGAGCAGCCTCTCGATGGACGCCGCGATCGATGGCGCGTCCGCGGTGTCGAAGAAGACGCCGTTGCGTCCTTCGACGACCGTGTCGAGATAGCCCCCGTCGCGCAGCGCTGCCGTCGGCTTGCCGGCCATGCCCGCCTCCAGCGGCGAGAGACCGAAGTCCTCGTAAGATGCCGCGACCAGGCCGGCCGCGTTGGCGTAGAGCCATTGCAGCTGCGCGTCGGAGACCCGACCGAGAAGATGCACGCCGCCCGCGCGTCTTGCAAGCTCCGAGAGCCGGGCGCGCTCGGGTCCGTCGCCGACGATGACGAGCTCGAGCCCGCCGATCGAGGCGACGGCGTCGATCACGAGGTCGACGTTCTTGTATGGCAGGAGGCGCGCCACGCACAGCAGGAACTGCCCGGCGACCGCGGGGACGGGCTCGGCGGCACCCGAGCCGACCACACGGCCGGGCGGCGGCGGGAGGACTTCCGCTTCGATGCCGTAGACGCTCCGCACGGCACGCTGGACGACGGTGGAGTTCACGAGATATCTGTCGGCACTGGCGGCGGCGTCGCGATCCCACTGCCGAAGCCGCGATCCGAGCACTCCGATCGCGGCGCGAACTGCCCGGGCGCGGGCGCCGGCCTCGCCGCCGGCGTATCGGTCGGACTGATAGAGCCAGCGGGCGGGCGCGTGGCAGTAGACGACCTTGCGACCGGTCACCGGGATGCCATGAGCCCACCCGCTCGAACTGGCCAGCAGCACGTCGGCGTCCACGCGATAGTCCGATACGGCTCGTGCGAGGAACGGAAGGGCGAGTCGATGGTGACGGCGGAGCAGTCCCCATCGGTCGACGGGCATCGTGCGGATGTCGACGGCCTCGAACTCGGGGAAGGTCCCGGCGGGGTCGTACAGAGCGGTGTGCAGCGGCGAGCCCGGGAACGCCCGGGTCATCGCCAGCGCCACCCGTTCGGCGCCTCCGCGCTGCGTCACATAGTCGTGCGCGAGAGCGAGGGTCACGCGGTCACCCCTTCACGACGACGTTCCGGGACGGACTCCCGGCAACCGGCAGGCCCCAGCCCGGTCTCCGCCAGGATAACGCCCGACCGCGCGGATCGCATCGCGTCGGCTAGTCTTCTGGCACCGGTCTGCCGATCGGTGCAGGTGGGCATTTGGGGAGCGCTGCCGCATGTCATCGATCACGAGAACCGTCCTGACGATCGCGATGTGGATCGTCGTCGTTGCGATCGGGCTCTACCTGAGCATCGACCGCTACTGGGACGCGGTCGGCAGCGACATCGGCACCGACCTGCACATCTTCGTCGCAGCAGCGGAGCACATCCGCGGGGGTCGCAGTCCCTATACCGAGTTCGGCTATGTCTACTCGCCGCTCGTCGCATGGCTGCTGCTGCCGTTCTCGGACTTCGGTGCCGCAGTCGGGCCCTGGACGGCGGCATCCATCGCCTCGCTGTGGGGCGCCGTCGCCGCGATCATCGCGACGTTCTGGCGGACGCTGTCGTGGTGGCAGCGCCCGGCGCTCGCCGGCATCGCGATCATCACGGCGCTGTACAGTGCGCTGCTGTCGCTGGAGCTGTGGTTCGGTCAGACCGACGCGTTCCTTCCTCTCGTCGCCGCCCTCGCGGTGTTCTTCGCCTCGCGGAATCGTCAGGTCGCCGCCGGTGTCTCGCTGGCATTCGGGGCGATCATCAAAAGCTGGCCGGCCGGCCTGGGCCTGTGGATGTTCCGACGCGGCGTCCGCCACCGCGGGCGGCTCATCGTCGCGACGCTCGCCACAGGCGGCGTCTTCCTCGTGGTCGCTCTGATCGTCCACGGACCCGGCCTGTTCGTCGAATGGATCGAGCGCACGCTCGTGCTGAGCGAGCAGGATCTGATCGCCTTCTCAGTCTGGGGCGCCGGCAGGCACCTGTTCTCCCCGTCCCCGGCGCTGGAGCCGCTGTTCGTCGCTCCATTGATCGGGACGATCGTGTCCTGGGCGCTCGCTGCGGCGGTCGTGACTCTGATCGTGATCACCTTGCGTCGGCCCGGCGACGACGCGCTGTCGATGTTCAACATCGCACTCGCCGTGGTGCTGCTGATCCCGGTCTGCCACCTGTGGTACTTCCTGCTCCCGCTGCCGCTGCTGTGGACGTGGATCGCTCACGCGATGAGGGGCGTCCGCCGCCTCGAGGCCCTCTTCGCGGTCGCCGTGCTGGCGCTGTGGTGGGTGGTCGTCTTCCGTCTTCCTCCCCTCGACAATCGGTTCGCCGAGAGCACGCCGCAGTACATCGCAGTCGTGGCGTCGTCTGTCGTCGCACTGACCGTGTCCGTCGTCCTCGCCGCCCGCCTCGGGGGCCGTCGGGACACCGAGATCTCCTCCCCCGCGTATACGCAGAAGGTACTCGCCGACTGATCGGCACGGATCGGGCGCAGCAGCGGCGTTGCTAGGCGACGAGGAGGATGCCGGCCCCGGCGATCGCTGCGATCAGCAGCACGCCGCCCACGGCGAACCCGTAGGTCCGGCCCAGCGGCTTCCAGAGGCTCGAGGTGCGGAACGGGTCTTCGATGAAGCGCTTCGAGAGCCAACCGAGCAGGATCGCTGCCGCGACGACGGCGAGCGCCCCGACCGAGCGGACGTTCTCCCCGGTGCTGAGGAGCACGAGGACGTAGATGGGCTGGTGCCACAGATAGATGCCGTACGACACGTCGCCGACGAACTGCACGGGCGGGAGCGCGCCGTAGCCCGTCGGGCTCAGCCATGAGCGGCGGCTGCCCGCCCAGATGAACAGGACGGTTCCGACGACCGGCAGAACTGCCGCGGGCGCGGGATGGAGGAGCAGCTCCGATGCGAGCGCAGTGCCGACGATGAGGATCAGACCCGTCCACGACGCGACGTGGTGGACGATCGCGGCGGTGCGTGCGGTGAGTCTGAGTTCGGAGAGCCCGGGCGCCAGGGCCAGGAGCCCGCCGGCCGCGAATTCCCACACCACGGAGGGCGTGCTCCTCGCGGCGTGCAGCGGATGCTGGGCCGTGAGCCACGCCGAGTACAAGAACGACACCACGAGGGCGCACACGACGAGGACCAGCACGGGCTTGACCCCACTGCCGGACTGCGTGCCGCCACGAGCGGCGAGTCCGATGGCGGCGAGCAGGAGGAGCGGCCACACGAGGTAGAACTGCTCTTCGACCGAGAGCGTCCAGAAATGCTCGACCGGCAGGGGGTAATCCACCCACGGGAGGAACCCGAGGTGCCGCAGGAGCGACGCCCAGTTCTCGACGTAGAGCGCGCTGGCGGCGGACTCGATGAGGCTGGGTGCCCACGCATCCCGCGGTAGGACGATGACCACCGCGAGGATCGTGACCAGGATGACGACGAAGGCGGCCGGCAGCAGCCGTCGGATCCGCCGCGCCCAGAACTCCGCCAGCCGGATCGATCCCGTCCGCTCGATCTCGCGAAGGAGCTGAGCCGTGATGAGGAAGCCTGAGATCACGAAGAACACGTCCACCCCGACGTACCCGCTCGGCACCCGCGTCTCCCACAGGTGGAAGAGGAGGACGAGGACGACGGCCAGTGCGCGCAGCGCTTGGATCTCAGGTCGGATGCCGCCTGGGCGGTCCGCAGGGACCGGCACGGCCGGCGCCGGTCGCGTCTCGGTCATCGCAGGTCAGATCTCGCCTGGCTGCATCGCCTGCTCGTCGATCTCCTCGAGGATGTGACGCGCGGCCGAAGGCCGGGCGCCGGTGCGTCGAGGCGCGTAGACGACGAGCGAATGGAAGACGAATCTGACGAGGAACGCGACGACCAGCGTGATGCCGGTGGCGATGACACTCGAGATGTGCCATGTCTCGACCATGAGCGCCATGATCGGGATGCGGATCAGCGCCTCTGCGTTGTTGAACCCGAAGGACTTCGCGAAACGCCACCAGAAGGTCGAGGCGGCGTGCCGCATGTCGTGGAAGACGAAGCGCTCGATCAGCAGGAAGTTGCCGACGATCGTCAGCTCGGCGGCGATCACCGCGGCGATGACGTAGTTCACCCCGACGGCCGTGAGCGCCCACACGACGAAGAGGTTCGCGACCGCCCCGAGCCCGCCGACGACCGCGAAGAGCGACATCTTCCCGAAGCGGAGCGCGGCGAGCTGAGCGATGAAGTGCCCGCCCTGCAGAAACGACGCCTTCGACTCGCCGGCGTGCCGGTCGGCGAAGTCGAACGGCACCTCGGTGATGCGCAGGCTCTTGCGGGCGAGGATTTCGAGCAGGATCTTGAAGCCTTGCGGTCTGAGCGTCGCCAGGTCGATCGCGCGGCGGTCCACGGCGAAGAAGCCCGTCATGGGATCCGTCACGTCCCGGAGTCTGACCGGGAACATCGCCTTCGTGACCGCCGTCGACGTCTTCGAGACGAGCACGCGTGTACGGTCGGCGAGGCCGTGCGCGGTTCCGCCCCCGGCGTAGCGCGACGCGACCACGACGTCGGCGTCCGCGCGCGCGAGCCGGTCGAGCATCTCGGGGATCTTCTCGGGCGGATGCTGCAGGTCGCCGTCCATGACGAGGCACGTGTCAGACTGCGCGGCGCGGAATCCTTCGACGACGGCCCCGCCCAGACCGCCGGTCTTCTCGGCGCGATGGATCAGTCGGATCGGCAGTCGCGAGGAGGCCGCGACGGCGCGCACGACATCAGGTGTGTCGTCGGTGCTGTCGTCGACGAAGATGATCTCGGCTTCGCGGCCGACGACGGCCGCCGAGATACGCCGAACGAGCTCCACGACGTTCGGAGCCTCGTTGTACGTCGGCACGATGATCGAGACGTCGATGACGGTCCCCGTTCTCCCCAGCGATGACGCGCTTACCCCAAGTCACCATGGTGGCATACGGTCTTGCTCTGAGTGAACCGGATTTCGAGGTCGACCCGCGGCGATGGCGTTACTGTGAGTCGGTCCCGAGTCTTTGGGCGATGAGGGTGTCGGAGGCGCTGTGCGACGTGCAGGAGGTGCGGTCCAGGGACTTGGCGCGCTCGGCATGACCCTGCTCTGTCTCACAGCCTGCGTGCCGGTCGCGCCGAGCCCGGCACCGCCCACCGGCATCTCCTCGCCGCAGTCACCCGACGCGGGCACGTTCACAGCCGGCGCGGACGGCGTCGGGGACGCGCTCTACCCTCGCGCCGGCAATGGCGGGATCGACGTCGAGCACTACGACCTGCAGATCTCCTACGACCCGCCGCCAAACCCCTCCACGTCGTTGACGGGGAGGCTCGAGGGAAGGGCGGTGCTGCGCATCCGCGCGACCGAGAACCTCGAGCGGTTCAATCTCGATCTCCGCGAGCTCACGGCGGCGCGCGTCGCGATCGACGGCGAGGTCGCCCGGTTCACCCAGGACGAGGGCGAACTCGTGATCGTCGCGGCGGCCCCGATGAGCGCCGGCGAGACTTTCGAAGTGCAGATCGACTATGCCGGCGACAAGACCGTCTCCGACGCCGGCCCGGACGGCGGCTTCTATCCGACGGCCGACGGCGGTGTCTCGATCAACGAGCCCCACGGCGCACCCGAGTGGTTCCCGTCGAACGATCACCCCACCGACAAGGCGAGCTATCGGTTCGCCGTGTCGGTTCCGGAGGGCACCGCTGCCCTGTCGAACGGGATCCTCCTCGACGACCGCACCGCCGGAGGCAGGACCACGTGGGTGTGGGACGCTCCGGATCCGATGTCGTCCTATCTTGCGCTCCTTGCGATCGGCGAGTTCGAGATCCGGCGCAGTTCGGCTCCGGACGGCACGCCGATCATCGACGCCATCGGCGCCGGCGTGGATCCGGAGTCGTATTCCGCGATGGACCTCACCGGCGAGATGATGGCGTACTTCGAGGACACGTTCGGCGAATACCCGTTCGTCGCGTATGGACAGGTCGTCGACAACGACCGCGGCACGGCGCTCGAGACGCAGACCAGGTCGATCTTCGGCAACGGCACCACGACCGAGCTCACGGTGGCGCACGAGCTCGCGCACCAGTGGTTCGGCGACTGGGTGAGCCCCGGCCGGTGGTCCGATCTCTGGCTCAACGAAGGCTGGGCCCTCTACGCCGAGTGGATGTGGGACGAGCACCACAACGGCGTGCCCGTGCAGGCCACGGTCGACCGGGTGCTGCTCACCGGCGCGGACGCACCGGAGTGGCAGGGCCTGACCGCCGCTCCCGAGCGGGACGATCTCTTCTCCTGGGCGGTGTACCAGCGTGGGGCTCTGAGCCTGCACGCATTGCGCTCTCTCATCGGCGACGATGCGTTCCTCGCACTCGCGCGCGAGTGGCTGAGTCGATACGGCGGCTCGACCGCGACGACGGAGGACTTCGTGGCCCTCGCCGAGGAGATCTCGGGGCGTGACCTGTCGGTGCAGTTCCAGGAGTGGGTGTACGAGCCCGGCCGACCGGCCGACTGGTGATCGCCGCCGCCCGGCGCCCGTTCAGGATTCCCGGGCGAGAATGGAACGATGACTTCTCCCTCGACGATCACGATGTTCGGCGCCGACTGGTGCCGTGACTGCACCCGCACCAAGAGGCTGCTCGACGAGCTCGGCGTCTCGTACACCTACGTCGACCTCGTCGCCGATCCCGCGGCGGCCGACGTCGCGCGCGACATCTCCGGCCGCACCAGCATCCCCGTGGTCGTGTATCCGGATGCCTCGCACCACGTCGTGCCCTTGAACGCCGATGTCGAGTCCAAGCTGCGCGAGCTCTCGCTGATCTGACCACTGACGGCGCGGCATCCCTCGTCGTTAGGCTGAGTCCGTGAGCGAGGGCGTCGAACGCAATACCCGGGCGATCGAGGGCACGGTCGTGACCGACTTCGAGGATCGGATGAGCTACGGCGGCTACCTCGACCTCGAGACGCTGCTGTCGGCGCAGCGCCCGCTCAGCGACCCGGAGCATCACGATGAGCTGCTGTTCATCGTGCAGCACCAGACCACCGAGCTGTGGCTCAAGCTCGTGCTGCATGAGCTCAGCGCGGCGTGCCGGCTGCTGCGCGAAGACCAGCTCGCGCCGGCTCTGAAGTGCATCGCGCGTGTCAAGCACATCCAGAAGACGCTGACCGAGCAGTGGTCGGTGCTCGCCACCCTCACTCCCGCGGAGTACGCGCAGTTCCGGAGCGTGCTGGGCAACGCGAGCGGGTTCCAATCCGCCCAGTACCGCGCGGTGGAGTTCACCCTCGGCAACAAGAACGCCGCCATGCTGCGGGTCTTCGAGGCAGACCGGGCCGCGCACGAGATGCTGCGGACCGCGCTCGAGGCGCCGAGCCTGTACGACGAGTTCCTCCGCATGCTCGCGCGCTCGGGCTACCCGATCCCCGCGTCGGTGCTCGAGCGAGACGTCACGACGGCCTGGACGTACGCGCCCGAACTCGTGCCGGTGCTCGTCGAGATCTACGCCGACCCGCGGACGCACTGGGCCGCATACGAGACGTGCGAGGAGCTCGTCGACCTCGAGGACAACTTCCAGCTGTGGCGCTTCCGCCACCTCAAGACGGTCGAGCGCATCATCGGGCTGAAGACCGGCACGGGCGGGTCGAGCGGCGCCCCGTTCCTGCGCCGGGCGCTCGAGCTGACCTTCTTCCCCGAGCTGTACACCGTGCGGACGGAGCTGTGATGGGCGACCCGTTCCGCCTGCGTGCCCTGCTCGGCGACGATGCGGGGCTCTGCCACCGCGCAATGACCGGAGAGCACGGGGTGTCGCTTCCCCCGTTCACCGACCACCATGTGCACCTTCACCTGATCGACGAGAGCGGGCTGGCCGCGCACGGCATCGCCGGCGTGGTCGATCTCGGCGGCGACCCGATCGCGCTCGCGCGCCGCGAGAACCCCGGCATTCCGCGCGTGGCATACGCCGGTGCGTTCCTCACCGCCGCGGGCGGCTACCCGGTCGGGCGATCGTGGGCGCCCCCCGGGATCGTGCGCGAAATCGGCGACCCCTCGCCGCACCCGGGCGTCGCCGGCGGTGCGGCGACCGCGGTCGACGAGCAGGCCTCGTTCGGGGCATCCGTCATCAAGGTGGTCCTCAACAGCGCGGCCGGCCCCGTGCTCGACGCCGAGACGCTCGGGGTGATCGTCGCGACGGCGCGCCGGCGGGGCCTTCCGGTGGTGGCGCACACGGAGGGCGACGGGATGCCGCAGCTCGCGCTCGACGCGGGTGCCGCAGTGCTCGCGCACACGCCCTTCACCGAACTCGTCGGGCGCAGGCTCACGGCGCACGCGGTGACGGCGGGTCAGGTGTGGATCTCGACGCTCGCGATCCACCGCGACGACCCCGAGGCCGCCGAGAACGCCCGCGTGAACCTCGCCGGCTTCGCAGCCGCCGGGGGCCGCGTGCTCTACGGCACCGATCTCGGCAACGGCGAGCAGCCGGTCGGAGTCAACCCGCACGAGGTGACGGCCCTCGACCGCGCAGGCGTACGCGGAGCCGCCCTCATCGCGGCGATGTCCGACCCGTGGCCGCTCGACGCGCCGCCGGCGGGCGTCAGCACGTTCGTCCCAGGGCCGCCACCCGAGACCCTCGACGACGTCGCCGGATGGCTTGCGGGGGCCACAGTCGTGCCGACCGAGGAGCTCATCCATGACGACCACTGACCCTGCCGTCGCTGCGCTGGAGGCCGAGGCATCCGTCCTCGACGGGGCCGATCCGCTGTGCTCGTACCGCGACGCGTTCGTCGGGTCCGAGACGTCGCTGGTCTACTTCGACGGCAACTCGCTCGGACGCCCGCCGCGCGCGAGCGTGGAGAGGCTCGCCGCGTTCGCGCGCGACGAGTGGGGCGGACGGCTCATCCGCGGGTGGGACGAGTCGTGGATGCAGCTGCCCTTCGACATCGGAGACACCATCGGCCGCGTCGCCATCGGCGCGGCGCCAGGACAGACCGTCGTCGGCGACTCGACCACGGTGCTGCTCTACAAGCTGGTCCGCGCGGCGTTCGATGCAGCCCGGGCGGCCGACCCGGCGCGAGTCGAGATCGTGGTGGATCGCGACAACTTCCCGACCGACCGCTACCTCGTCGAGGGCATCGCGGCCGAGCGCGGCGGGCGCGTGCGGTGGCTGGAGGTCGACGTGACAGCCGGGGTCACGGGCGACGGGCTGCGGGCGGCAGTGGGCCCGGCCACCGCGGTCGTGCTGCTGTCGCACGTCGCCTACCGCTCGGGATATCTCGCGGATGCCGCAGCCCTCACCCGCATCGCGCACGGCGCCGGCGCGCTCATCGTGTGGGACCTCTGCCACTCCGCCGGCTCGGTGCCGGTGCAGGCCGACGCGTGGGAGTTCGACCTCGCCGTCGGCTGCACCTACAAGTACCTGAACGGCGGGCCGGGCTCCCCCGCGTTCGCCTTTGTCGCCGCCCCGCTGCAGGATCGCCTCGCCCAGCCGATCCAGGGGTGGATGGGCGCGGCCGACGTCTTCGCGATGGGGCCGGCGTACGAGCCCGCGGCGGGCATGCGCCGGTTCCTGTCGGGCACGCCGCCGATCGTCGGCATGCTCGCGATGCAGGACACGCTCGCACTCGTCGAGCGCGCCGGGATCGACAGCATCCGTCGCAAGTCCGTGGCGCTCACCGAGTTCGCCGTGCGGGTCGCCGACGAGCTGCTCGCGCCGCTCGGCGTGACGGTCGCGTCGCCGCGCGACCCGGTCGAGCGCGGCGGGCACGTGACGCTGTCGCACCCGGCGATGCGGGCGGTCACCG
>NZ_RRYE01000359.1 GCF_004010105.1 Microbacterium sp. CPCC 204701 | reverse complement strand
CCGGCAGCGGCGGCCGAGGCGGACGCGATCGCCGCCGTGCTGCGTGCCGCCGGCGGCACCGTCACGGTGTCGCGCGACCGCGAGGAGGGCGAGCGCCTGCTGGCGATCCGGCGCTCGATGCACCCGGCGATGGAGTCCCTCGGCACGACGCTGATCGAGGACGTCTCGGTGCCGCGCAGCGCGCTGCCGGCCATGTTCGACGAGATCGCACGTATCGAGCGGGACCACGGCATCGTGATCCCCACCGTCGCCCACGCCGGCGACGGCAACCTGCACCCGAACTTCATCTTCCACGCCGAGCCCGACGAGTTCGGCGTGGTCGAAGCCCCGGACCACATCTGGGCCGCGGCCGACGATCTGTTCCACGCGGCGCTGCGCCTGGGCGGCACCCTCACCGGCGAGCACGGCATCGGCGTGCTCAAGCGCCGCTGGCTCGTCGACGAGCTGGGCGAGCACCAGTGGGAGCTGCAGCGTCAGATCACGCGCGTGTTCGACCCCCAGGGCATCCTCAACCCCGGCAAGGTGTACGCCCGATAAGCGAGGTCGGCGCGCGCGAGGTGCGCGCGAGCGCGGCCGTCGTCGTCGATCGTTTCAGGCGAGCGCTCGTGGTGCGCAAGCACGACGCCGACGTGTTCCAGCAGCCGGGCGGCAAGCCCGATCACGGCGAGACGCCGCTCGACGCGGTCGTGCGCGAGGTCGCCGAAGAGACCGGGATCCTCGCCGACCCCGCCGACTTCGAACCGCTCGGACGCTTCACGGATGCCGCTGCCAACGAGCCCGGCCACACCGTGGTCGCGGACGCCTACCTGCTGCGCGCCGTACTGGATGCGGCATCCGTCGTCGCGGCGGCCGAGATCGCCAAGTTCCGGTGGATCGCGCAGACCGACGTGGCCGCCACTCCCCTCGCGCCCCTCAGCCGCAACCACCTCATCCGCTTCGCCTGGCGCTGATCCGCGGCTGCGCGCCGCGTCGCTGATCAGGCGGTCGGCGGGAAGATCTGGACCGGGTCGCCGGGCTGCGCCTGCTCCCGGGGAGCGAAGACGATGCTGAGGATGCCGAGGACCAGGAGGCCGAGCGTTCCGAGCAGCGCCGCGCCCTGGAACAGCCCCACCATGCCGGGCTGAAGGAGGGCATTCGGGATGCCGACGGCGACGACCTGCAGGGCGATCTGGGCGCCGGCCGACACCGCGAGCACGATGAGCGGCACCCAGCGCAGTCGGTGCGGCACCGCACCGGCGCGCCCGATCACGACCGCCGCGACTGCGAGGGCCGCCAGCTGCACCACAGCCAGCGTGTGCGTCATCATGATCCCCGCCGTCGGATCGGAGGGGTCGAACGGGACGAGGATCAACACGAGCATCGACACGATGGGGTGGACGGCGGCGATCACGAGAGCCGTGACCCCGAGCGGACGCCGCGCGACGACGCTGCCGGAGCGGCGGATGCCGAAGGCGAGGACGAGCAGGGCGCCCGCCCACACGGCCGCGAGCACGAGGTCGCCGCCGGGAAGCGGCATCGGCATGTCGTTGAACGTGAGGATCGCGGCGGAGTGCGCGACCAGCAGCGATCCGCCGATGATCCACGCCAGCCGTGCGTCACGGGCGGCACCGGCCGAGACCGGACCCACGCGCCCGGAGACTCCGGGCGACGCGCCAGCGGTGTCTGGAGGGGGCGTGGGGACCGTCATGGCGTCAGCCTATGCCTCAGATGCCCTGCCAGTCGGGCTTGTTGTCGTACGCGTAGCGGTAGTAGTCGGCACGGGTCAGCTGCGACGCGGCCGCCTCGTCGACGACCACCGTGGCGCGCGCGTGGAGCTGGATCGCCGAGCCCGGGAGCGACGCGGAAAGCGGTCCCTCGACCGCGCCGGCGACCGCGGCGGCCTTGCCCTCGCCGAACGCGAGGAGCACGAGGTGACGGGCCCGCAGGATCGTGCCGAGACCCTGGGTGATGCAGTGCATCGGCACGTCGTCGATCGAGTCGAAGAAGCGCGCGTTGTCGCGGCGGGTCTGCTCGGTGAGGGTCTTGACCCGCGTCTGCGACGCGAACGACGAGCCGGGCTCGTTGAAGCCGATGTGGCCGTCGGTGCCGATGCCCAGGATCTGCAGATCGATGCCGCCGGCGTCGAGGATCGCCGCCTCGTACTCCTCGCCGTGGTACTCGATGCCCAGGGCCGACCCGTCCGGGGTGCGGATGAGCGCCGGATCCAGTCCCAGCGGCTCCACCACCTCGCGCGTGATGACCGAGCGGTAGCTCTCGGGGTGCGCCGGATCGATGCCGACGTATTCGTCGAGCGCGAACCCGCGCACACGCGACACGTCGACGCCCTCGAGCCGCGGACGCAGCGCCTCGTACACCGGCAGCGGCGTCGATCCGGTCGCGAGGCCCAGGACCGTCTCGGGGTTCTCGCGGATGAGCGTCGCGATGTGGTCGGCGACGAGGGCGCCGGCCGCCTCCTTGTCGCGGACGATGACGATCTCAGCCATGGGACTTCTCATCGCCATGGGACTTCTCATCGCCATGGGACTTCTCATCCATGAATCAGGGCCTCCTCGGTGTCGTGCCTCGCATCGCCCGCGGCGCCGACGAGGGCGGCGCCGAGGGCTGCCGCCGGCGAACCCGGCGGGAGCAGTTCGACCCGCTCGCGCAAGCGCAGCGAGCGCATGAACGGGGATGCCTCGGCACTGGCCGTCAGCTCAGCCGCGACATCCGTCATCAGCCGATCGCCCAGAGCCGTCACGCCCCCTCCGAGCACCACGATATCGACGTCGGCGGTCAGCACCAGCACCCGGATCGCGGCGGCCACGCCGCGAGCGAGGCCCGCCCGCAGCTGCATCGCCGAAGGCTCGCCCGCATCGGCGGCGTCGAACACGTCGCGCACCGGCAGGGCGCTGCGACGAGCCCAGTGCTCGGCGATCGCGCCGCCCCCGGCGAACGCCTCGATGCAGCC